>NZ_JARYGZ010000001.1:2714083-2916484 GCF_029906645.1 Sphingomonas oryzagri | reverse complement strand
GGTGGGGGAGCGGGCTGGTGCAGCCTCGAAATGCGCTCTTCCGCGCATTTCCAAACAGACTCCTAGGGGCATAAGGACGGCCGCCTCAATGGAAATCGCGCGATTTCGGGAGGATGCGGACGTCGCGCGGATGGCGCCCGCGCGGCACCTGCGGGTGCGCCACCACGTCGGCGCGCGACAGCGTGACGGGCGGCGGCCCCTCCTCGCCCAGCCGTTCGAGCAAGGCGGTGCGATCGACGATCCGGTCCGCCATCATGTGGATGACGCCCTCCTTGCTCTTCTGCACGACGCCATGCGCCTCCATCAGCCGGCTCGCCATCAGCGCGCGGCGATAGCGATCGAGCATCCGCGCCCACAGCAGGATGTTCACGATCCCCGTCTCGTCCTCCAGCGTCGCGAAGATGGCGTTGCCCTTGCCCGGCCGCTGCCGGACCAGCACCACGCCTGCCACCTTGGCACGGCTGCCGTTGGGGACGAGCAGCAGCTCCTCGGCCGAGACGATGCGCTCGCGCCGGAGCGTCGCGCGCAGGAAGTGGATCGGGTGCTGCTTCAGCGACAGGCGGGTGGTCTGGTAGTCGGCGGTGACTTCCTCGCTGAGCGGCATGGCGGGGAGTTTCGCATCGGGTTCGGCGGCGAGTTCGCGGGCGCGGGCGGCGGCGAACAGCGGCAGCTCGACCGCGCCGGGCATCCGCCTGACCTCCCACGCCGCCTGCCGCCGGCCCATGGCGAGCGATCCGCAGGCGTCCGCATCGGCGAGCAGGCGCAGCGCGCGGGCAGGGAGCGGCGTCGTGGCCTCGCTGTCCTTCACCGGCACGCGGACCCGGCGGCCGATATCCTCGATGGTCTCGAACGGCCCGCCGGCCTGCCGCTCGGCGGCGATGGCGTGGCCCCATGCTTCCTGGAAACCGTCGATCTGGCGGAAGCCGAGCCGCAGGCCGAACCCCTTGTCCCTGCGATGTTCGGCGACGCCCCAGCCCCAGCGCTTGTGGACCGCGCCGTCGGTCGCCCCAGCCTCCACCGCATTGTCCCATCCGCTCAGATTCACGTCGATGGCGAGGATCGCGACGCCATGCTCGGCCGCGTCGCGCACGATCTGCGCGGGCGCGTAGAAGCCCATCGGCTGCGAGTTGAGCAGGGCGGCGGCGAAGACGGCGGGGTGCGTCGCCTTCAGCCAGGCCGACACATAGACGAGCAGCGCGAAGGAAATGGCGTGGCTTTCCGGAAAGCCGTAGCTGCCGAAGCCCTTGATCTGGGCGTAGCAGCGCCGCGCGAACTCCTCGTCATAGCCGCGCGAGACCATGCCGCCGACCATCTTGGCCTCGAAATGGCCGATCGTGCCGACATTGCGGAAGGTCGCCATGGCGCGGCGCAGCTGGTTGGCTTCGTCACCCGTAAAACCGGCGGCGATGATGGCGAGCTTCATCGCCTGTTCCTGAAACAACGGTACTCCGAACGTGTCGCCCAGCACGTCGCGAAGCTCGTCGGGATCGTGTTGCGGGCCGGGCCGGGGAAATTCAGGCTGCTTGCCGGTCAGGCGGAATTCCTCCCGCCGGCGCAGATAGGGATGCACCATGTCGCCCTCGATCGGGCCGGGCCGCACGATCGCCACCTGCACGGCGAGATCGTAGAATTTGTCCGGCTGGAGACGCGGCAGCATGTTGATCTGCGCCCGGCTTTCGACCTGGAACACGCCGATACTGTCGCCGGCGGTCAGCATGGCATAGACTTCGGGCCGGTGCGTCGGGACGGTCGCGAGGGCCAGATCGTCCATCCCCGCGCTCGTCATCATCTCGAACGCCTTGCGGATGCAGGTGAGCATGCCGAGCGCCAGCACATCGACCTTCATCAGCCCCAGCGCGTCGATGTCGTCCTTGTCCCATTCGATGAAGGTCCGGTCCTCCATCGCGGCATTGTGGATCGGCACCGTCTCGTCGAGCCGGTCCTGCGTCAGCACGAAGCCGCCGACATGCTGCCCCAGATGGCGCGGGAAGGTGAGCAGCTGGTCGACCAGCCAGCGCAGCCGCTCCAGATCCGCCACCTCCAGATCGAAGCCGGCATCGGTGAAGCGGCGCGTCTCCATGCGATCGGCGAAGCTGCCCCACACCGTGCTGGTGAGACGAGCGGTGACGTCCTCGGAGATGCCCATCACCTTGCCGACCTCGCGCACCGCGCTGCGCGGACGATAGTGGATGACGGTGGCGGCAATGCCGGCGCGTTCCCGGCCATAGCGTTCGTAGATGTGCTGGATCACCTCCTCGCGTCGCTCATGCTCGAAATCGACGTCGATATCGGGCGGCTCGTCCCGCTCCGACGACACGAAACGCGAGAAGAGCAGCTTGAACTCCCCCGGATCGACGGAAGTGATGCCCAGGCAGTAGCAGACAGCCGAATTGGCGGCCGAACCACGTCCCTGGCACAGGATCGGTGGCCGCAGCGATCGTGCGAACTTCACCGCCTCATACACGGTGAGGAAGTAATACGCGTAGCCGCGTTCGCGGATGATCGCGAACTCGCTGTCGAGTGCCTGCTGCACCTTGTCCGGAATGCCGTCGGGATAGCGATCCTCGCGCGCCAGCCGCAGTGTTTCATGCTCCAGCCAGGCCATCGGATCCCACCCTTCCGGCACCGGCTCATGAGGATATTCGTATTTCAGGTCGTCGAGCGTGAACGCGATCCGATCCAGCACGTCCGCCCAGGCCGTCACCGCGCTGGGCGCCTGCCGGAACAGGCGCGCCATCTCCTTCGCGTCCTTCAGATGGCGTTCCGCATTCGCGAGCAGGCGCTGGCCCGCGTCCGCCAGCGTGGTGCCCTCGCGGATGCAGGTGATGACGTCGTGGAGCGGGCGTTGCGCCGGGTTGGCGTAGAGCGCGTCGCAGGTGGCGAGGAGGGGCAGGCCGGTACGGCGCGACAGGTCGGCCAGCCGGGCGAGGCGGCGGTGGTCGTCGCCCTGCCGGCTCATGATCGCGGCGATCCAGAGCGGGGCGTGCCGGGCGAGGCGGCGCAGCAGGAATTCGTGGGTCTCGTCCGCCACCGCGATCAGCAGCAGGCCTTGCGCATGGTCGATCAGGTCGGCGAGGTGGAGCACGCACTCGCTCTTGTCGGCGCGGCGGTTGCCGAGCGTGAGCAGGCGGGTGAGCCGCCCCCAGCCGGCACGATCGACCGGATAGGCGACGATGTCGGGCGTGCCGTCCACGAAGGCGAGGCGGGCGCCGACGACGAGGCGGAAGTCCGGGCCGACGAGCTTTTGCGCGCGGGCTTCGTTGAGGGCGATATAGGCCTTCACCACGCCGGCCACCGTGTTGCGATCGGCGATACCGATGCCGGCGTGGCCGAGATCGATGGCGTGCATCACCATGTCCGCCGCGTGGTTCGCGCCGCGCAGGAAGGAATAGTTGGTCGCCGCCAGCAGCTCGACGAATTGCGGCTCCGCACTCACGCGAACAGCCCGTGGACGTACCAGTCGGGGCTGTCCGTCTCGCGTTCGTAGAGGCCGTGGCGGAACAGCCAGAAGCGGCGTCCGCGTACGTCCTCGACGCGGAAATAGTCGCGTGTCAGCAGAGGCTTGGCGGGCCGCGTCGGCGGCGCCTCGGGCGGATCGACCAGTTCCTCGCCGTCGCACTCCATCGCGTCGCGGCCGGGCTTGGGGCGCAGCACCGACGGCGGCGGTTCCGGTAGGCGGGCGACGCGCACGCGCCACCATTCGCCGGCGATCCGCTCCGGCCCTTCGAACCGCGCGACCTCGTGGACGGTGCGCCGCCAGCGGAAACGGCGCGGCGGGCCGTCGGGCACCTCCGACAACGTCACCTCGATGCGCTGGGGCGGATCGAACAAATGGAGCGGGCGGAGCGGCGGCTCGCCCTCGGGCGGCAGCGGCCAGGGCGCGGGATCGGGCAGGTTAACAGCCGGCAGCGCCAGCGCCGCCTGCTCGGGGATATGCGTACCCTGCGCCACGAAGCGGCGCACGCGGTTGCGGCCGAGCCGGGTGGAGAGGCGATCGACCAGAGCCGCCATCGCCTCCTCGGCGACGCGCCCGCCCTCCAGCTTCAACTGCGTGGCGGCCAGCGGCTCGATCGCCGGCACCGCGAGCCGGATCATGTCGAAGCCGAAGCCGGGGTCGATCGGATCGGCGAGCGCATCGATCCGCTCGCGGAACAGGCGCGCCGGTGTGGCGGGATCGCGGGTGGGCAGCCCGGTCTCGATCGCCACCTCGCGCACCTGCCCGTCGCTGCGATAGAGCCGCCCGACGAAGCGCCGCCCGCCGCCATGCCGCTCCTCCAGCGCGATGGCCGCCTCGCGGACGAGATCGTCGAGCACGGCGAGTGCGTCGTCGGTGCGCGCCACCGGCTCGGCGAAGCGCCGCTCGAAGAGGAGCGCAGGCAGTGCGCGGCGCGGGCTGATGCGGCTGTCGGCGCGGCCGAGCAGCCGGTCGAGCGCATCGACCAACCCCTCGCCGAAGCGCGCCGCGAGGGGCGGGGAGGGGCGGTCGGCAAGGTCGCCGATGGTCTTGAGGCCGGCGCGACGCAGGCCGGTTTCGGCTTCCTGGTCCAGCTGGAGCGCCGCGACGGGGAGGCGGCGGATCGCCTGGGCCTCGTCGGCGGCGGGCAGCGACTGGAAGCGGGCCAATGCTTGTGCCGCCTCGGGGGTGTCCGCCAGTGCGAGGCGGAGCGTCAGCCCGGCAGCGGCGAGGCGGCGTTCGACATCGGCGGTGAGGGCGGATTCCGTCCCGAACATCTCCCCGTTCGGGCTGAGCTTGTCGAAGCCCTGCCTTTCTTCTTCGCCCAAGCTTTTGGAGTTTGGGAAATACCCAACATCCGTTCGGCCTGAGCGCAGTCGAAGGCCATGCGAAGCAGTAGCTGCACTTCGACTTCGCTCAGTGCGAACGGATGTTGGGGAATGAAGGGCAAAACTCTCCACGCATCCTGTAATATCCAGTGTCACGCCGTCCTGCCGGTCGAGCGCCACCATCGGCGTCCAGCGGTCGCAGCCGTCGGCGATGCGCTCCAGCCAGAGCCGGTCGGCATGCACGTCATGGTCGATCGCCGCCAGCTCCGGCACCCGTGCGCGGGCATCGGCCAGCGTCAGGCCGGGCGCGAGGCCGAGTTTGAGGGCGCGCGGGTCGAGCGCGACCACGCGCATCGCGCCGCGCTGCTTCTCGACGAAGGCGATGGGTGGCCCGTCAGGCCCGTAACGGCGCCGATGCCGGTCCGCCGGCAGCAGCGGGAACCACAAAGCCAGGAAGCGGCGCTTCGGCGAAGCGGGCCTGCTCACGCCGCCACTCCAGCCGCCAGCGCCCGCCGTCCGGCCGCCCGCGCTGGCGCAGCAGTTCGATGTCGAAGGCGGGATGGCCGGGCGCATCCGCCTCCAGCGCGATCGAGGGGGCGGATGATACCTGCCAGCGCGTGTGCGCAGCACTGGGGGAGGGGGCGGCATCCACCCGCAGCATCAGCGCGGTGACCCCCGATTCCTCGGCCGCGACAGCCAGCCGCCGGCTCGCCGTCAGGTCGAGCGCGCGGGGCTGCTGCCACAGCTCGATCACCGCCCCGCCGATCGGGGAGCAGCGCACCACGTCCGCCGCCGCGCGTAACAGCATCACCGGATCGCGGAGCACCAGCAGCACCAGCCGTGCCGGATCGAGGCCGATCTGCGCCAGCCCCGGCGCGGAGAGGCGACCGCCAGTCCGCTCCACCTCTTCCAGCCGCAGCCAGAGCAAAGGCGCCCCGGCCGGCAAGGCCAGCTGCGCCAGCATCGCGGTAAATCCCGCCGCGCCCGGCCCATCCGCCGACTCCGCCGCGAACAGCTCGTGCAGCCTGCCGCGTGCCAGCCCGCCGCCCAGCGCCCGGTCGAGCGAATCGACCCCGAGCGGCGCATGAATCGGCGCATCGGCGGGGCGCAGGCCCTCGATCCGGGCAATCCTGTTTCGCAAGGCGCATAGGGCGTCCACCGACTCGGCTGTCCAATTGTTCTCTATATGTTCTAGATCGCGCTTTTGGCAGGGCGGAGTCAAGCGGTCCTGCACGGCGGATTTCCGCGATGCCTGTAAAGGAAGATATTCCTAAAGACAGATACATCAGTTTCAAGTTGAAACGCCGCGCCGCAGCACGAGACCTTTATTTTACTTTAGCAAGAAGAATGATATTCTTGGCGCTCGCCATCGGGAGAATGGCGAGAGGAGGAGACCGGTGGAACATCTCGATGCATCGCTATGCGATGTCGAATTTCGTCTGCTCTGTTTCATGAGCGCGATCTCGCTCGCCATTTCGGGCACGGTGATCTTCCTGCTCGTTTGAGCGGCCTGTTCATCCTGCGCGCCGGCACAGCCTCGGGGCTGGCCTATCCCTGTCTTGCCCGATAAGGAGCCGCTGTTCTTTCATTTAGGAGCAGCGTGATGACCTCCCTCTACCCGATCGCGATCGAGCCTAACCCGGCGGTGCTGGCGGCGGCCGAGCGCGCGGTATTGCTGGAGGATCCGGGCTTCGGGCGGGTGTTCACCGATCACATGGTCACCGCGACGTGGACCGAGGGGAAGGGCTGGCATTCCGCGACGCTCGGCGCGCGACGCCCCTTCACGCTCGATCCCGCCTGCGCGGTGCTGCATTACGCGCAGGAGATCTTCGAGGGCCTCAAGGCCTATCGCGCCGACGATGGCGGCATCACCCTGTTCCGCCCCGAGCAGAATGCCCGCCGCATGAACGAAAGCGCGCGCCGCATGGCGATGCCGGAAATCCCCGAGGATCTGTTCCTTGATGCGATCGACGCGCTGGTGAAGGCCGATTCCGGCTGGATCCCCGGCGGCGAGGGCAGCCTGTATCTGCGCCCCTTCATGTTCGCGTCCGAGACGTTCCTGGGCGTAAAGCCCGCGTCCGAGTTCATCTTCTGCGTGATCGCCTCGCCGGCCGGCTCCTATTTCAAGGGCGGCAAGAAGGCGGTGTCGCTGTGGGTGTCCGATCACCTCAACCGCGCCGGCCCTGGCGGCACGGGTGCCGCCAAGTGCGGCGGCAACTACGCCGCCAGCCTGATGGCGCAGGCCGAGGCGTACGAGCATGGCTGCGATCAGGTGGTGTTCCTCGACGCGGTCGAGCATCGCTGGGTGGACGAGCTCGGCGGCATGAACATCTTCTTCCTGTTCGACGACGGCAGCATGATCACCCCGCCGCTGACCGGCACGATCCTGCCCGGCATCACCCGTGCCTCGATCCTCGAACTGGTGAAGCGGCGCGGCATCGCGGTGACCGAGCAGCCCTACGCGATCGACCAGTGGCAGGCCGATGCGAAGAGCGGAAAGCTGCGCGAGGTGTTCGCCTGCGGCACGGCGGCGGTGCTGACCCCGATCGGGCAGGTGAAGAGCACGGCCGGCGACTGGACGATCGGCAACGGCGACGGCGGCCAGCTCACCGACGAGATCAAGGCCGAGCTGGTCGGCATCCAGCGCGGCCGCGTCGAAGGCCCGGCGGGCTGGGTACGGCGGGTCGCGTAACGGCACTGCCCTCTCCCGCAGGGCGGGAGAGGGGCGGCGGCGATCACCTCTCGCTGTCGAGCGAGGCCATGAGCGGCGTGGGATAGCGATCGCCCTGCGCCGCGCCCTTCGGCACCGCCTGCTCGATCGCGTCCAGATCGTCCGCGTCCAGCGTCACGTCGAGCGCGGCCAGCGCGCCCGCGACGTGATCCGGCCGACGCGCGCCGATGATCGGAAAGATGTCGTCCCCCCGCGACAGCACCCAGGCGATGGCGATCTGCGCGACGGTCGCGCCCCTGGCGTCGGCGATGGCGCGCAGCTTCTCGACCAATGCGAGGTTCGCCTCGACATTGCCCTCCTGGAAGCGCGGCGAGTGGCTGCGGAAGTCGCCCTGTTTCGCGGGTTCCCTGCCGTAATAGCCCGAGAGCAGCCCGCGCGAGAGCACGCCATAGGCTGTGATCGCGATGCCAAGTTCCCGGCAAGTGGCGAGGATATTGTCCTCGACACTGCGCGTGATGACCGAATATTCGATCTGCAGGTCGGCGACCGGGTGGACGGCGGCGGCGCGGCGGATCGTCTCGGAGCCGACTTCGGACAGGCCGAGATTGCGGACATAGCCGGCCTCGATCATCTCCTTGATCGCGCCCACCGTCTCCTCGATCGGCACCTTCGGATCGAGCCGGCCGGGGCGATAGACGTCGACATGATCGGTGCCGAGCCGATCCAGCGTGTAGGCGAGCGAACTCTTCACGGCCTCCGGCCGTCCGTCGAAGCCGAGCCAGCTGCCGTCCGGCCCGCGCAGCGCACCGAACTTGACGCTGAGCTGGTAGCTGTCGCGTGGCCGGCCCTTCAGCGCCTCGGCGAGCAGGCGCTCGTTATGGCCCATGCCGTAGAAATCGCCGGTGTCGAGCAGGGTGATGCCGGCATCGAGCGCCTGATGGATGGCGTCGATCGCCTGACGACGGTCGGATGCGCCGTAGGAGCCGGACATGCCCATGCAGCCAAGCCCGATGGCGGATACGCGCGGGCCGGTCTTGCCGAGTTGGTGGAGCTTCATGCTTGCCTCCTTGGAATGGGGTGGCGGCGATATGCGCGCTGGCACGGCGATCGATAATCCGGCAGATGCCGCACGGGCTGTACGAAGAACCGGACAATGACAGAGGCGCTATGACCGAATTGGGCGATCTCGATGCCTTCGTCTCGGTGGCGGAGGCGCGCAGTTTCCGGGGAGCGGCCAAGCTGCGCGGGGTGCCGGCCTCCAGCCTGTCCGACGCGGTGCGGCGGCTGGAGGAGCGGCTGGGCGTCCGTCTGCTCAACCGCACCACCCGCAGCGTGACGCCGACCGAAGCGGGCGGGCGCCTGCTCGAGCGGCTGGTGCCGGCGCTGGGCGAGGTCGGCGCCGCGCTCGACATGGTCAACGACTATCGCGACAGCCCGACCGGCACGCTGCGCCTCAACGCGCCGATCGGGGTGACGCGGCTGATCCTGCCGCGGATCGTGCCGGCCTTTCTTGCCGCGCATCCGGGTATCAGGCTCGAACTGTCGAGCGAGGATCGCTTCATCGACGTGCTTGCGGCGGGCTTCGACGCCGGCATCCGCTATGAGGAAAAGCTGGAGCAGGACATGATCGCGGTGCCGATCGGCCCGCGCATCGAACGCTTCGCCTGCGGGGCGGCGCCCGCCTATCTCGATGCACGTGGGCGACCGGAGCATCCGCGCGACATCCTCCGCCACGCCTGCATCCGCCACCGCTTCGCCAGCGGCGCGACGGTCAACACATGGGAGTTCGAGCGCGACGGCGAGATCGTGCGGGTGACGCCCGACGGGCCGTTCATCGGCACCGATGCCGCGATCGAGCTGGAGGTGGCGACCGCCGGCATCGGCCTGATCTTCGCCTTCGAGGGGCTGCTCGCTCCCTCGTTCGCGGACGGGACGCTGGAGCCGGTGCTGCCCGACTGGTGGCAGGCCTATTCCGGCCCCTTCCTATACTATCCCAGCCGCCGCCTGATGCCCGCGCCGCTGCGCGCCTTCGTGGACTTCATCAAGCGGGTCTAACCCAATCCTCCCCCTGGCGGGGGAGGATCAGGACGCCTTCAGCCCCTTGATCTCGCCCGACAGGTCGGCGACCTCGCCCGCCTCGAAGCTGGCGACCGGGTAGGCGCAGTAATCGGCGGCGTAATAGGCACTCGGCCGGTGGTTGCCCGAGGCGCCGAGGCCACCGAACGGCATCGTGCCGGCCGCACCGGTGGTCGGCCGGTTCCAGTTGAGCACCCCGGCGCGCGCGCGATCGGCATAGCGGCGCCACAGTGCCTCGTCGGCCGAGATCAGACCGCCGGAGAGGCCGAAGGCGGTGGCGTTCGCGGCCCTGATCGCGGCATCGAAATCGGCGACGCGGATGACCTGCAGCACCGGCGCGAAGATCTCGGCATCAGGCACGTCGAGACCGGTCACGTCGAGGATGGCGGGCGTGACGAAAGCGTCGGAGCGGCCTTCGACGCCCGAGAACGGGCGGATCACCTTCGCGCCGGCCTCGACCAGCGCGGCGACCGCCTTCCTCGCGTTGGCGGCGGCGGTGGCGGAGACGAGCGGGCCGAAGGTCGGCTCGGGCGTCTCGTCCCACTGGCCGATGGTGAGCCGATCGGCCATCGCGGCGACCGCCGCGACGATCGCGTCGCCGGCGGCACCCTCCGGCACGATCAGCCGCCGCGCGCAGGAGCAGCGCTGGCCGCTGGTGATGAAGGCCGACTGCACCGCGATCGAGGCGATGGCTTGCGGATCGCCATCCCACGCGATGAGCGGGTTGTTGCCGCCCAGCTCCAGCGCGAGGATCACCTCGGGGCGATCCACGAACGCCCGTCGGAAATGCGCGCCCGCGCCCGCCGATCCGGTGAAGAGCAGCCCGTCGATCTCGCCCGCGATCAGTGCCGCGCCGGTGTCGCGCCGGCCCTGCAGCAACTGGAACACGCCCTTGGGCAATCCCGCCTCGGCCCAGCACTCGGCCATCAGCTGGCCGACCCAGGGCGTTTCCTCCGACGGCTTGAACACCACCGTGTCGCCCGCCAGCAGAGCGGGGACGATATGGCCGTTGGGCAGGTGGCCGGGGAAGTTGTACGGCCCCAGCACCGCCATCACGCCGTGCGGGCGGTGGCGCAGGATCGCGCGCCCGAACGCCATGCCCTGCTCCCGCTCGCCGGTGCGCTCGGCCTGCGCCTTGATCGATGTCTCGACCTTGGCGACCATCGTTGCGGCTTCCTGCTTGCCCTCCCATGCGGGCTTTCCGGTCTCCTGAGAGATGGCGCGGGCGAGCGTGTCCTGATTGGCCTCCAGCGCCGCCTTGTAGGCGCGGACGTAGGCGACGCGCTCGTCGAGCGGGGTGACGGACCAGCTTTCGAACGCGATGCGGGCGGCGGCGAGGGCGGCGGAAACCTGTTCCGGACCGGCCGCCTCGCCGGTCCAGAGGGTTTCGCCGGTGGCGGGGTTGGTCGAGGAGAGGATCGTCATGGCGGGCATCTAGCACGCCGTCAGGCGGCGCGCAGCCCCAGCCAGCGGCGCGGCCCCGCCAGCCGCCGCAGCAGCCCGCGCTCGACCAGCAGCACCAGCAGCAGGGTCGCCCCGAACAGCGGCAGATAGAGCGCCAGCGCGACGATCGCCGCCCCCAGCGCCCAGCCGAAGCGCGGGCGCGACAGCGGGATCGGCGCGCCGAGCAGCCCGACCGGTCGCCGCCGCCACCACAGCACAGCGCCCGATATCGCGAGCAGCATCAGCCCCAGAGCGGTGAGCGTGCCGAGAATCTGGTTGGCGAGGCCGAACAGCGCGCCTTCATGCACCGCGATGCCGGTGCCGATGATGCGATCGATCCAGTGGCGCTGGCCGAAGCCCCTGGTCGAGACGACCCGCCCGGTCGCGCCGTCGATCTTCGCTTCGGATCGCAGCGGGCGGTCGGCGGCGTCGGAGGTGACGCTCCACGGCGCGCCGCGCATCGCGGGCGGCGCGATCATCACCGGCGGCGCGATGGCGAGCGGACGGGCGGCGGCGATCACCCGCGCCAGCTCGCCGGGAGGGGGCGGCGGCGCGGGCATCGCCATGCCGTGATGCCCGGCATGGTCCGATGCCGGGGACTTGCCGCCGATCGTCCAGTCGACCGGCCCGTCGGCGGCATGGGTGATCGCGCGCACCTCTCTGAGATAATTGCCCCACGCCGTCGCCCAGGGCAGGCCGGTGAGGATCAGCCCCAGCCCGAGCAGCGATACCCACAGGCCGGTAACCGCGTGAAGATCGCGCCAGAACAGGCGTTGGCCGCCACGCAGCCTCGGCCATACCACGCCCGCCAGTCCCCGGCCTCGCGGCCACCAAAGATAAAGGCCGGTCAGAATCATCACGATCGCCCAGCAGGCGGCGATCTCGACGATCACGCTTCCGGTCGTGCCGGCGAGCAGCTGCCCATGCAGGCGGGAGACGACCGGCATCGGTCGCCCGTCCTCGCGCTCCACCCCCAACACGGCGAGCGAGCGGGTATCGACATGCACCCGCTGGTCGGCGCCGTCCCTGGTGACGAGGATGCTCGCCGCCGCATCGGGCGCGTCGGGCAGGATGTAGCGGTGCAGGCGCGATCCCGGCACCGCCCGGATCGCGGCTGCCACCTGCTCGTCGGGCGAGGCGACCGCGCCTCGTGTAGCGAGATGCGCGTAGGGTCGGTCGAGCAACGCCTCGATCTGCGGCCGCCACAGGTAGATCGTGCCGGTCGTCGCCAGCCACAGGATGAAGGGGATGCAGAGCAGCCCGGCATAGAAATGCCAGCGCCACACCGCATTGTACCAGCGCGTGCCGAGCGGACACACGCTCACAGCGTCCACTCCGCCTGCGCGAAGAAGGTGCGCTGAGGGAAGGGGTGGAAGAGGAAATATTTGTCGTTGTTGATGTTATCGACGCCGAACGAGACGGTCATGTGATCGCTCGCCTTCACCTGCGCGCGCAGATCCACGACGAGATATTTATAGAAGCCGCCATAGGTGTTGCCGACCACATCGCTGTTATCGAGTGCCCCGTAATTGCGGCTCGAATAGCGGCCGGCGGCGGTGAGCGAGAGGGCGTCGGTTGGGCGCCAGGTGCCGACCAGGGTCGCCTTCCAGCGCGGCACAGAGGGGAGCAGCTTGCCCTCCGCCGCCGGCAGCGCGGGGTCGCGGCGGGTCTCGGCATCGGCATAGGTGACGCTGCCCGACAGATCGATGCGGGGCAGCAGGTCGGTCCGCTGTACCGCCAGCTCGACACCCCGCGCGCGGGTGCGCGGCACGTTCTGCACGAAGGTGGCGAGATTGCCGTTCAGCGTGCCGGTCTGCGAGATCAAAGCGTCCTTCACCACCTCGTTAAACAGCGACAGGCGGATCGATCCGTGCGCGTCGTGGCGCTCTATCGCCAACTCCTCGGACAATGCGCGCTCGGGCTTGAGGTTCGGATCGGGAATGGCGAGCACCGGCGTGGTCACCACCTGATAGAGTTCGCCCACGGTTGGGAAGCGCCACGCCTCGCCGAAGGAGGCGCGCACCGTCCACGCGCGGCTGGGCGTCCACGCCAGCGATGCCTTGGGCGAGAATTTGTGCGCGGAGAGCGTCGGTTGGGCGGGCGTGGGCGCCTGCGACAGCACGCCGCCATAGGCCTTCCACCATTCATAGCGTCCGCCGGCGGTCAGCGTGACGTGCGGCAGCAAGGTCCACGCATCCTGCGCCCAGAGCGCCGCGGTGCGGGTGCGCCCGCTCGATCGCAGATTGAGCGCGCCCTGATCGTCGCTCCGCCAGTCGGTGGCAGCATAGCGGCTGCTGTTCAGCCGGAACCAGTCGCCATGCGCGCCGAAGCTGATCGCGTGGGCCGCGACAGGCTTCCACATGGCCTTGGCGTCGATCGTCTTCCAGCCGGTGCCGTCGAGCCGGGTGACGTTGCCCTTGCCGCCGTCGTTCGCGGTGGGAAGCAGACCGGTCGGCACGGCCTGCCGGTCATGCGCGAAGTCGTAGAGCGTGCCGATCACCTGCCAGTCGACCGCGCCGGTCGATCCGGTGGCGGAGAGCGAGTGCGACCAGTGGCGCTGATCGCTCTGATAGACGCCGCTGGAGAAACCCGACGTATAGGCGCCGCCCGCCAGATAGGTCTCGGCATGCGCCCGCGTCTCGCCGAGGAACAGGCCGCCGACATAGGTGAGGCGGATGTCGGGCGTCACGTCGAGCGCGGCCTTGAGCTTGATGTGATCCTGCCGCTGCGTCTCGATCCCGCCCGCGCCCAGCACGCAGATCGGCACGGCGTTCTTGTTGAGCGCGTCATAGGCACCCCCCGCGCAGCTGCCGCTTTTGGTCGCGGTGACGTAGGTCAGCGGCTGGCTGTGGCTGGTGACATGATCGACGCTGGCGAACAGGGCCAGCGGGCCAAAGCGGTCGCCCACGGTCGCGCCATATTGATAGCTCGGCAGCGTGTCGTGCGTGCCGTACTGGTCATAGTGGCCGATGCTGGTGCCGGCGGTGGCGGTCGCTTCGAGCTTGTCGGGCAGGCGGGTGGTGATGTTGACCACCGCGCCGATCGAATTGCCCGGATAGGCGGCCGAGAACGGGCCGTAGAGCACGTCCACCCGCGCGATCTCCTGCGGGGAGACGAGGCTCCAGCGCGGCGAGGCCGAGGTGTTGTTGTTGCCGATCAGCGCGGAGAGCAGCGCCCCGTCCGCATAGACGAGGCTGCGCGCCGAGGCGCCGAGGCCGGATGTGCGCGTGGCGAGCGGCGCCTGCAGATCGCCGATATGCCGCTTCCGCACGAACAGGCTCGGCAGGTACTTCAGCGTATCCTCGACGTTCACGGTGTTGATCGTGGCCTTGATCGCCCTGGCGTCGATGGTGGCGCGGGTGGCGGGTGCGTTCTCGATCGTCGCCTGCTGCTGCTGGGCGGTGACGAGGATGTCGCCCGGTGGCGCATCTGTGGCAAAGGCGGGCGTGGCGAGGCTGGCGGCGGCCAGCAACGGCGCGCGCAGCCGGAAGCGGCTGGTCATGGAAATCCCCTTGTCTGAATGGCGCGGGCGGCCGCGCTCCCGATGGGAGCCGGCGCGCTGGGCGGTCAGGCGAGGGCGGGTGGTCCGGTGGCGGGCGGCGGCGGGGCGGCGAGGCCGCGACCGATCGCGAGTGTGAGTGGCTTCGCGGCCAGTATCTCGGCCCGCGCGAGCGGCGGCAGGGCCAGCGTCGGCAGCACCGGCTCGGCAAAGGCAAGGGCGAGGTGAGCGAAGGTGCAGGGATGGTCCTGCATCGGCTGCTGCCCGTGATCTTGGCCGGTGTGATCGTCCCCGTGGTGCATGGCCATGCCGGGCATCGCCATGGCCATGTCCATCGGGCCGCTGCCCGAGCACATCGTGATGCGGAAGCCATGCCCGTCGGACACCGGCATCCAGCCCTGCGGCACGAGCATGCGCAGCGCCATCGCGCAGGCGATCACCGCCAGCGCGAGCATCCTGTGGCCCCTCGACCCGGAACGCATCCTCCCGATCACGGTTTCGCTGTGCGCCGGGCGTCGGGGCGCATCAAGTGGACTTTATGTCCACCCATGAAGAAAGGGGCGGCCCGGCCTGTCGCCGAACGGCCCCTTTCATGATCGCCGATGCGGTGGGGATCAGAAGCTGATCTTGGCCTCCGCGCCGATGATGCGCGGATCGTTGATCATGCCGGTCAGGTTGTTGAAGTCGATCGCGCTGATCGAGCGGATCTGGTTGGTGATGTTGCGCGCGAACGCCGCGATCTCCCAGTGATCCGGCGACTTGTAGCCGATCTTCAGGCCGCCCTCGGTCAGCGAGCGCCCGCGGAACTCCTTCGCCGTGTAGAGGAAGTAGTTGATCTTCGAGCGATAGGCCCAGTCGGTATAGGCGTAGATCTCGCCGCCGTTGGCGAGCGGGATGCCGTAGCGCGCCGTCACGTTGAAGACGTAGCGCGGCGCCTGGGGCAGATCGTTGCCGTCGATGATCGCGCGGCCCTCGGCGTTGACCGGATCGGTGACGGTGCAGAGCGCGCCGCACACGCCGACCGAGATGGTGGGATCGCGGATCTCGGTGAAGTTCCAGCTGCCGCCGGCGGTCAGCGTCAGGTTCTTGATTGGCTTCACGTCGACCTGCGCCTCAATGCCGTAGCCCACCGCATGGTTGGCGTTGATCAGCGCCGCCGAATTGCTGGCGCCGCCGACGGCGGTCAGCTGCAGATCCTTGGTGCGCCACCAGTAGCCGTCGAGGTCGAAGTGGAGGCGATGGTCGAGGCTCTCCATCTTGAGGCCGCCCTCGGCCGAGATGGTGGTCTGCTTCTTCGCCACGCTCGGCACCGAACCGAAGGTCACGCGATCCTGGATCGCCGGGCCCTGATAGCCGGTGGCGACGCGGGCGTAGAGGTTGACCGCCTGCGTCAGCGCGTAGGTCGCGCTGCCGTCCCACGTCACGTAGGAACCCTTGGCGCTGGTCGACAGCGGCAGGACGAGCCCGCCGGTCAGCGCGCCCGGTGCGGCGGTGCCGGCGACGATGTCATGCTTGCTGTCGTGGCTGTAGCGCACGCCCGCACGCAGCGTCAGCTTGTCGAGCTTGTATTCACCCGACGCGAAGATGCCGACATTCTCGTTCTTGTCGTTGTGGTAGACGTCGCCGTCCTGCGTGCCGGTCGTGTCGAAATCCAGCTCCTGATACTTCAGGCGCTGGTGGAAGTAGTAAGCGCCGCCCTGCACACGGAAGCCGCCGAACTCGTCGGAGGCGAAGCGCACTTCCTGGCTGAATTCGTGCGGACGCACGATGTCGCCGGTATTGTCCGGGAACAGGCCGACGTTGAGGCCCAGCGCCGGGAAGGCGTAGACGTCGCCGCCGTCGATGTCGCCGATCGACTTGACGTGGGCGCTCTCATAGCCGGTGATCGAGTAGATCGTGCCGAGACCGTCGAAATGATAGTCCATGTGGAGGTTGGTGCCCCACTGGCTCATCTTCTGCAGGCTGATGCCGTCCTGCGCGACATGATCCTTGTCGAAGCCCGGCGAGAAATGGTTGCTGCCCTGCTCGAACAGGCCGGCGCGGAACAGGCGGGGGCTGCCGTCCAGATCGCGGGCATGGACGTCGACGCGGGCGTGGAAATCACCGCTGGTGTAGGCGAGCTGGAAGCGGCCGGCGAGATCGCGATAGCCTTCCAGATGGTGCGGCGCGTTGCCGGTGGTGTCGTCGTTGGTGACCCAGTTGTCGCGGCGCTGCAGGATGCCCGAGGCGCGGAAGCTCAGGCCGTCACCGATCGGGCCGCCGACGGCGCCCTCGACGTTGACGGTGTTGTAGGTCGCCCAGCTGCCCGACAAGTAGCCGGTATAATGGTCGGTCGGCGTCTGCGGATCGAGCTTGACCACGCCGGCCGGGGTGTTGCGGCCGAACAGGGTGCCCTGCGGCCCGCGCAGCACCTCGACATTGGCGAGGTCGAACACCGGGAACGACTTGAGGAACGGGCTTTCGACCGCGACGTCGTCCATCACGACCGAGACGGGCTGCTGCGCGTTCGGATCGAAATCGGTATTGCCCAGGCCGCGAATGTAGAAGCGCGGAAAGGTGCGGCCGAACGAGCTTTCGATCTGCAGGCTCGGCGTGCGCGACGACAGGAAGCGGATGTCGAGGCCGGACGAGTTCAGCACGTCCAGCTTCTCGCCGTTGATCGCGGTGACCGCGACCGGCACGTTCTTCGCCGATTCGGCGCGGCGGGTGGCGGTGACGACGATCTCGCCCGGCTGCGCGGCGGCGACCTGAGAGGTCGGCCCTTCCTGCGCGATGGCGGATGAGGCGGCGAGGACGGAGACGCCGCAGAGCAGCGCGCGCGACAGAGACTTGGCGACGGTGGTCGAGTTCATGGCTACCCCCAAAGTGGCCGCGGCATCCTCTCCCGTCGGCTCGGCGCTCTCGTCTTTGAAGAGTCGCGGGCCGGTAACATTCGTGACTTTTCCTCTCAAGCGGTGCGTGGTCGCATGTCCGCTTCGTTTCCCAACCGTTGCAGGATTGCCGCACGGGCGAGGTCCTTGGGGCGCCCGAACAGGCGGCAGTGCGCGATCAGTTCGGGGATGTCCGGCACGAACAATATGGCATCGCCGAGCGGGATGGCGATGCGGGTGGCGGGCCATATCGGCTGCCAGCCGGCCGATCCAAGTGCATGGAATCCCGCCATGATATCGACCGGCAGCGGTGGCCCATCCCAGCGCCCGAACAGGTCCGAGCGGAAGCGATCGGAGGGGGCGGGGGCGCCCAGATCACCGAGTCCTGCCAGCAACGCCTCGCCATCGCGCGGGCTGACCAGCAGATCGACGTCGGAGACATCGATGTCCGCGCCATGCAGGACGGCGGCGGCGCTGGCGATGATCCACCACGAATCGCGGGCGGATGCCATGGCTCCGGCGACGGCGAGAAGCGTCTCGCGGAGCCTCGCTTCCGTCACGGATAGCGGACCGGCTGCGGCTCCTCCGGTAGCGGGATGAACTCGTGCTCGTCGGGCACGGGCGCGAAGCGCTGCTCGTGCCAGTCGCGCTTGGCCTGCTCGATCCGCTCCGGATCGGAATGGACGAAGTTCCAGTAGATGTTGCGCTTCTCGGGGAAAGGCTCGCCGCCGGCCAGCATCAGCCGGGCGGGGCCATTGGTGGCGCTCAGCACGATCTCGGCGCCGGGCTTCAATACCACCAGCTCATGCGGATCGAACCCGCCGGTCTGGCCTTCGACTGCGACATGGCCCTCGATCACGTAGAAGCAGCGCTCGATATGCTCGGCCTTCACCCGGTAGCGGGCGCCGGCATTCAGCTGGATGTCGGCATAGACCATGTCCGAAAAGGTCTTCACCGGCGAGGCGAGCCCGTCCGACGTGCCGGCGATCAGCGTCAGCGTCACGCCATCGGCCTCGATGCTGGGAATTTCGTGCGCCTTGTGGTGGGAAAAGGACGGGGCCGTCTCCTCATAGGCGGTGGGTAGCGCCACCCAGGTCTGCAGGCCGTAGAGGCTCGGGCCGCCCGCGCGCAGTTCCTCCGGCGAGCGCTCGGAATGGGCGATGCCGGAGCCTGCCGTCATCCAGTTCACCTCGCCCGGCCGGATCGCCTGCACCGAACCCACCGAGTCGCGGTGCATGATCTCGCCGTCGAGCAGGTAGGTGACGGTGGCGAGGCCGATATGCGGGTGCGGGTGCACGTCCAGCCCCTCGCCGCCCCTGAAGGCGACCGGCCCCATCTGGTCGAAGAAGATGAAGGGGCCGACCATCCGGCGATGGGCGGAGGGGAGCGCGCGGCGCACCTTGAAGCCGTCGCCCAGATCGCGGGTGGGCGGCAGGATCACCATGTCGATGCCGTCGAGGTCGTGCGGGCGGAGCGTCATGATGGCCTCATAGCAGAAAAAGGCGGCCGCCGGAGCCGGGGGAGGGGGAGAGGCCCCGGCGGCCTGAGCGGAAGCGGCGAGGGGGGGCAGCCGCATTCCGTATCTTCAAGAGTTCACGCCGCGTCGACGAGAACCAGTTCGCTGTCCTCGATCGCGGTGACGCGCAGCGTCTCGACGTCGGCGATCGCGGCGCCGTCGCGGGCGTTGACCCGCACACCGTCGATCTCCACCGCGCCGGTGGCGGGGACGAGGTACGCCCGGCGATCCGCGCCCAGCGGATAGTCGGCCGTCTCGCCCGCCTTCAGCGTCGCCGCGACGACGCGTGCGTCGGTGCGGATCGGCAGCGCCTCGTCGTCATTCGCGAAACCGGAGGCGAGGGTCACGAACTTTCCGGCCCGCTCGCCCTTGGGGAAGGGACGGGCGCCCCAGCTCGGTTTCTCGCCGCCGCGGGTCGGCAGGATCCAGATCTGGAAGAGCGTGGTCGCCACATCTTCCAGATTGTATTCCGCGTGCGTGATGCCGGTGCCGGCGGACATCACCTGTACGTCGCCGGCCTCCGTGCGGCCTGTGTTGCCCAGGCTGTCCTTGTGCGTGATCGCGCCGGTGCGGACATAGGTGATGATCTCCATGTCGCGGTGCGGATGCGGCGGGAAGCCTGATTTGGGGGCGATCACGTCGTCGTTCCAGACGCGGAGATTGCCCCAGTTCATCCGGGCCTGATCGTGATAGCCGGCGAAGGAGAAATGGTGCTTGGCATTGAGCCAGCCATGGTTCTCGCCACCGAGGCTGGCGAAGGGGCGGAGCTCGATCATCGGGCTTGTCCTTTCCGTGGAGGCCGGCCGCAGGGTGCGGGGGGCCTCGTCCTGGCACCTGATATGGCGCCACGCCCCGTTCGGCGAAACCGGGATAATCTCGCGCGGACTTTTCCAGATTATCGAACGATCGCGATGCGCCCGAAATCGTTTCGGCGCGTTTACGGCAGCTGAACGATCGCTCCAGCGCGGGTTCAGGGCGTTTGACCCATGATCCGCGCCACAGGAACCGAATGAGAGAGGACGTCATGTCGAGCTTGCTCTTCCGCCGTGCGGGTCTGTTGGCGGCCACCGCGATGGCGCTGTCACTCGCCGCCTGCAACCAGTCCCCGACCGCCAGCAACCAGTCGGCCGACGCCAATGACGCGCTCCCGGCGCTGCCCGATGCGGTGCCGCTGCAACAGGGGGCCGCGACCCCGATCGCCCCGGCGCCCGCTGCGCAGGCTCTGCCCGCGGCCGCTCCGGTCAAACTCGCCCGCGTCGCGCAGTCGTCGCAGGCCTATGCCTATCTCGATCGCGCCGATGGCGTATTCAACACGATCGGCGACGCGCCGCCGGACTATGCCTATGATGACGGCGACGTTTCTCCGTGGGCGTGGCAGACCGACGACGGCGACGTGCAATATGCCGAGCCGATCGATGGTGGATACCGCTATTATTACTACGAGCCGGGTGCCGACACGCCCTATCTCGTGCGAGGTCCCGATTACAGCTACGGCTATTCGGGCGACCAGCTCGTTGCCGTCTATGACGATCGCGGCGACCTGCTGCCGCCGGATGCTTATTATGCCCGGCAGGATTATGCGTCGCGTTACTATGCCCGTGCGGTTTATCTGAACCGCCTGTCCCGCGAGCGCGAGCATCGCGGCGTCGTCGCCGCGAACTGGGCGGCGCGCCGTGCGGACATCGCGGCGGCGCGGGCGCAATGGACCGAGAATCGCGCACGGCAAGCCGAGTGGCAGGCCTATCATGATCAGCATGACAGGCAGGAGCGGCAGCATTGGGCGGACGAGCGGGCGCAGCGCCAGGCCGAGGCCCAGCGCTTCGAGCGCTGGCAGCAGGTCGGCTTCCACCGCCCGCCGCCCGAGCCGATCGCCGCACCCGACCGGCCGCAGCGCCCTGGCGGGTTCGGCGGCGGCGATCGCGATCCCGCTCGCCAGCAACAGATTGCCGAGCAGCAACGCCGTCAGCAGATGCAGCAGCAGCGTGCGCAGCAGCAGCGCCAGATGCAGATCGCCCAGATGCAGCAACGCCAGCAGCAGATACGCAACGATCGTGATGCCCAGCAGGCGGCGCGACAGCAGGTGCTCGCTCAGCAGCAGGCACGTCAGGCGGCGCAGCATCAGGCAGCCGCGCGACAGCAGGCGCAGATGCAGCGCGACGCCAGCCAGCGTCTGTCCGCGCAGCGCGCGAACGATCAGCGTGCGCAGATGCAGGAGCAGCAGCGCCAGCGCGCCGAGGCCCGCCAGCAGGCGCGCGACACACAGCAACAGCAGCGCGCGCAGCAGCAGCGCGCGCAGGTGGCAGCGCAGCAGCAGGCCGAACGCCGTCAGGCCCAGGCCGAACAGCGCCAGCGCCAGCAAAGCGCGCGACAACAGGCGCAGCAGGAACACGCCCAGGCCGCGCAGCAGGCACGCGCCGAGGCGCAGCGGCGCCAGTCCGAGGCTCGCCAGCAACAGACGCAGCAGCGTGCGCAGGCCCAGGAGCAGGCGCAACAGGCCCATGCCCAGATGGCGCAGCAACGTGCCCAGGCGCAGCAGCAGGCCCAGCAGGCGCGCGCACATGCGCAACAGGCCCGCGCCGCCGCGCAGCATGGTGGGGAAGGCCCGCGCCATCACGAATGACGGCTGGCCGTCGTCCTGCCGTCATGCTTGAATGGGTCCGTTGTATCGGGAGACCAGTAGAGTGCTCAAGCTGATCGGCAAGGACGGCGGCGAAACCAATATCGACAAGGCGATCTGGGCGGATCTCTGCGAACCCGAGGAATCGGAGATTGCGGAGGTCGAGCGCCGTTTCGGCATCCGCCTGCCGACCCGCGAGGCCCTGTCCGAGATCGAGGTCTCCAGCCGCCTGCGCAGCGACAAGGGGCAGCTGATCATGAGCGCCCCGCTGATTGCGCGGCACGGTGAGGTCGGGATGCTGTCGCCCACCGGCTTCATCCTCGACAAGGATCGGCTGGTGACGGTGCGCTTCTGCCAGATGACCGCGTTCGATCAGGTGCACGAGGCGATCGAGAAGGGCGATCACGCGGTCGGCGGGCAGGAGGTGCTGGTGCGCCTGCTGGAGGACATCATCGATCGATCGGCCGACCGGCTGGAGCGCGTCGCCGAGGAACTCGCCACCGCCTCCCACGCGATCTTCCGCGAGCCGCAGAAGGATGGCCCCAAGAAGCGCCTCGGCCGCGAGACGCGGCGGCTGCGCGCGCTGATGGTGCGGGTGGGCCGCGCGAGCGAGCAGATGGTCAAGGTCCGCCACGCCTTTCTCGCCATTGGTCGCATCGCCAATTTCGTGCTGGACCGCTGCGAGCCGAAGATTCCCGATGCGCTCCGCGACCGGCTGGAGGCGGTGAAGCACGACATCGAGTCGCTCGACGAGTTCGAAAGCTCGCTCACCGGGCGCGTTCAGCTGCTGATCGACGCCGCCACCGCCTTCATCTCGATCGAGCAGAACGACGTGGTGAAGGTGCTGACCGTCGTCTCGGTGGCGGGTGTGCCGCCCGTGCTGGTGGCGGGCGTTTACGGCATGAACTTCCACGACATGCCGGAACTGAGCTGGCCCTGGGGCTATCCCTTCGCGTGGGCGCTGATGATCCTGAGCACGATCATCCCGGTCCTGTGGTTCAAGTGGCGGGATTGGTTGTGAGGCGCGCCAGTATCGCCTCCAGTTTTTCCATCATCGCCGGATCGCGCGCTGCCGGGGCCGTCAGCAGGGCCTGATCCAGCACGGTGTCGATCGGCGAGGGCGTGCGCTCTTCGGGCAGGCTCTCCGCGAAGGCCCGCACCAGCTTGCGCGCGGTCTCGCCATTGGCGTGCATCTGCGCCACCACGTCGGTGGCGACCACGCCGGCCTCCTCCTCGCGCCAGCAATCGTAATCGGTGACCATGCCGACCAGCGCGTAGGGCAGTTCCGCCTCGCGGGCGAGGCGCGCCTCGGGCATGGCGGTCATGCCGATGATGTCGGCGCCCCATTGCCGGTACATCAGGCTTTCCGCGCGGGTGGAGAATTGCGGGCCTTCCATCGCCAGATAGGTAGCGCCGGTCGCCGCATCGCCGCCCGCCGTCCGGATGGCTGCGGTGGCGAAGGCGGAGAGGCGCGGGCATGTCGGATCCGCCAGCGAGACGTGCGCGACGAGGCCGGCGCCGAAGAAACTCGCCGGCCGCGCCACCGTCCGGTCGATGAACTGGTCGACCACCACGAAGCGCCCCGGCGGCAATTCCTCGCGCAGCGACCCGACCGACGAGATGGCGAGCAGATCGGTCGCGCCCAGTCGCTTCAGCGCGTCGATATTGGCGCGCGCGTTGATCTCGCTGGGCGGGATGCGATGCCCGGCCCCGTGGCGGGGCAGGAACAGCAGCCGCGTCGTGCCGATCCGGCCCTCTAGGATGATGTCCGATGGCATACCCCACGGCGTCGCGACATCGTGACGGGCGATTTCCTCCAGCCCTGGCAGTGCGTAGAGGCCCGAGCCGCCGATGATGCCGATCGTCCAGCCGCCCATGCCTGCCCTCCGCTTACCCGTCGCGGTCCGTTGACGGCGCGACATGGCGCCGCCATGGCACCGTCATGCGCTTCTTCTCCGACAACGCCGCCGCCGTCCACCCCGCCGTGCTGGACGCGATCGCCGCCGCCAACCATGTCGACACGGCCTATGACGGCGATGCGCTCAGCCAGCGCCTCGATGGCGCCTTTTCGGACCTGTTCGGGACGGAGTGCGCCGCACTCTGGGTGTCGACCGGCACGGCGGCCAACTGCCTCGCGCTCGCCAGCATGGTGCCGCCGCACGGCGGCGTGTTCTGCCACCGTGAGGCGCACATCAATACCGACGAGGCCGGTGCCCCCGAATTCTACACGCACGGCGCCAAGCTGATCCCGCTCGATGGCGAGGGGGCGAAGCTGACCCCCGAGACGGTGCGCGCCGCCCGCAGCGCGATCCGGCCCGACGTCCATCGCGTCCAGCCGCACGCGCTGTCGATCACCAACGCCACCGAATACGGCCTCGTCTACCGGCCGGACGAAGTGGCGGCGCTGGGCGCCGTGGCGAAGGATCTCGGCCTCGGCTTCCACATGGACGGCGCGCGCTTCGCCAACGCCATGGCGACGCTTGGAGGTCATCCGGGCGATGTGACGTGGCGTGCGGGCGTCGATGCGCTGAGCTTCGGCTTCGTCAAGAATGGCGGACTGTCGGCCGAGATGCTGATCTTCTTCCGCACCGAATGGGCCGAGGTCGCGAAGATCCGCCGCAAGCGGGCGGGGCATCTCAATTCCAAGGGCCGCTATCAGGCGGCGCAGGTGCTGGCGCTGCTGGAGGCGGATCGCTGGCTGGAGAACGGGCGCGCGTCCAACGCTGGCGCGGCGACGATCGCGGACGCCGCGGGCCACCGGCTGGTGCTGCCGGTCGAGGCCAACGAAATCTTCCTGCGTCTGACGCCAGCCGAGGCCGCGAGCCTGCGCGCGCAGGGCTTCGACTTCTACGACTGGGCGGAGGGGGAGGCCCGTCTCGTCACCTCCTGGGATCAGCCGCAGGCGGAGATCGATGCGCTGGCGGGCGCGATCCGCGCGCTCGGGTCATGAGCGAGGAACTGACCGGCACCCGTCCGCTCGGCGCCTCGCAGCGGGCACGGGTGGCGCTGCCGTTCATGATCTGCACGCTCGTCTGGTCGTCGACCTGGCTGGTGATCCGCTATCAGCTCGGCATCGTGCCGCCGAGCTGGTCGGTCGCCTATCGCTTCGTCATCGCCTGCATCGCGATGATGGCCTATGCCCGCTTCACCGGCGCGCGGCTGAAACTCACCACGCGGGAGCATGGGCTGGCGGCGGTCTATGGCGTCGCCCAATACTGCCTGAACTATTATTTCGTCTATCTGGGCGAGCGGACGGTGACCTCCGGCCTCGTCGCCGTGGCCTTCGCGCTGCTGGTCGTGCCGAATGCGCTGTTCGCGTGGATTTTCCTGAAACAGGGCCTGTCGCGCGCCTTCCTGCTGGGGTCGGGCGTGGCGATGATCGGGCTGGTGCTGCTGTTCAGCCACGAGCTGGCCGCCGCGCCGACCTCGCGCCATACCATCCTGATCGGCATCGGCTGGTCGCTGGCGGGCGTGCTCTTCTCCTCGATCGCCAACGTCATGCAGGCGAGCAAGCCGGCCGGCGCGATCCCCGTGCCGACGCTGATCGCCTGGGGCATGGCGTGGGGTTCGCTGTTCAATTGTATCGGCGCCTTCGTGCTCGACGGGCCGCCCGTGTTCGATCCGCACCCGAGCTACTGGCTCGGCACGCTCTATCTGGCGCTGATCGGATCGGCGCTGGCGTTCAGCTGCTATTTCGCGGTGATCCGCACCATTGGACCGGGGCGTGCGGCCTATTCGAGCGTGCTGAGCCCGGTACTGGCGATGCTGCTGTCGACCGTGTTCGAGGGCTATCGCTGGTCGCTGTCGGCGGCGGCCGGCTGCCTGCTCGCGATCGCCGGGCTGGTGGTGGCGCTGCAGGCGAGGCAGGCGGCAAGGCCCGCGCGGTAATCCGGGTAGAGCGGGCGCCAGCCCAGCACGCGCTTCGCCTTGCCGTTCGCGACGCGGCGGTTCTCGGCATAGAAGGCGCGGGCGGCGGGCGAGAGGCCGGCCTCCTCGATCGATCGGATCGGGGGCGACGGCAGGCGGAGCAGGCGGCTCGCCTCCTCGATCACGCGATTCTGGCTGCAGGGATGATCGTCGGCGATATTGTAGGCGCCCGGCGGTGCGTCGAGACCGGCGATCACCGCCGCCACGATGTCGTCGACATGGATGCGGCTGAATACCTGGCCGGGAAGATCGATGCGGTGGGCGCGGCCCTCTGCCATCCGCTCCAGCGCCGAACGTCCGGGGCCGTAGATGCCGGGCAGGCGGAACGCGCGTGCGCCCCTCGCACGCCATGCAGCATCTGCCTCGGCGCGGGCGGAGCGGCGGCCGGTGCCGATCGGCGCGCTCTCGTCCACCCACGCCCCGCCAGCGTCGCCATAGACGCCCGTGGAGGAGAGGTAGCCGAGCCGCTTATCTTCCAGCAGCGCGCCGTAGCGCTCCAGCACCGGATCGCCATCGTCCGGCGGCACCGAGGACAGGATATGCGTCGCGCCCGCCAGCGCCGCCCGCACCGCCGCATCGTCGGCGAAGGCGATCGCTTCTCCATCGGCCTCCCGTCGCGTGGCGCGCACCGTCCAGCCCATCGAACGCAGCCGTTCAGCGAGGCGCGAGGCGGTGTAGCCCAGCCCGAAGATCAGCATTTCCGCCATGCGCCGTCGTTGTAACGGCACGCGCCCATCCCTAGAAGTCTCCTCATGGATCAGCACAGCGCCATTGCGACTCCCCCCACCCCGACTCTCCGGCTCGATTACCGTCCGCCCGCTTGGGCAGTGCCGTCGATCCGGCTGGATTTCGATCTCGATGCGGCGGTGACGCGCGTCCGTGCGACGCTGGAGGTGGAGAAGAACAGCGCCGAGGCCGCGCCGCGTGGCCCGCTGGCGCTGGACGGTGCGCCGGGGATGAAGCCCGTGTCGGTCACGGTCGACGGCCGCCTGCTCGATGCCGGCGAATGGCGGATCGAGGACGACCAGCTGCTGATCGAACTCACAGGCCCGCGCCACATCGTCGAGACCGAGGTGGTGATCTCGCCGGAGAAGAACACCCAGCTGATGGGGCTTTATGCGTCGGGCGGGCTGCTCTGCACCCAGTGCGAGGCGGAGGGTTTCCGCCGCATCACCTTTTTCCCCGACCGGCCCGACGTGCTGAGCCGCTACACCGTGAAGATGACCGCCGACCGCGCGCTCTATCCGGTGCTGTTGGCCAACGGCGACCTGATCGGCGAGGGGGAAACCGGGGAAGGCAGGCACTGGGCCGAATGGCGCGATCCCTTCCTCAAGCCCTGCTACCTGTTCGCGATGGTGGCGGGCGACCTTAAGGCCAACCGCGACAGCTTCACCACCATGTCGGGCCGCGAGGTGCAGCTCGGCATCTGGGTGCGCGAGGCCGATCTGCCGCGCACCGAACATGCCATGACCGCGCTCAAATCCTCGATGGCGTGGGACGAGAAGGTCTATGGCCGCGAGTACGACCTCGGCATCTTCAACATCGTGGCGGTGGCCGATTTCAACTTCGGCGCGATGGAGAATAAAGGCCTCAACATCTTCAACTCGCGCTACATCCTCGCTGATCCCGAGACGGCGACCGATGCCGATTACGACGCGATCGCGGGCGTTGTGGCGCACGAATATTTCCACAACTGGTCGGGCAACCGCGTCACCTGCCGGGACTGGTTCCAGCTCTCGCTGAAGGAGGGCTTCACCGTCTTCCGCGACCAGGAATTCTCGGCCGACCAGGGATCGCGCGCGGTCAAGCGGATCGAGGACGTCCGCGTGCTGCGCGCGGCGCAATTCCCCGAGGATGGCGGCCCGCTCGCCCACCCGATCCGGCCGGATTCCTATCTGGAGATCAGCAACTTCTACACGGCAACCATCTACAACAAGGGCGCCGAGGTGATCCGGATGCTTCACACCATGCTGGGTGTGGAGGGCTTCCGGCGCGGCACCGATCTCTATTTCGAGCGGCACGACGGCACGGCGGCGACCTGCGAGGATTTTGTCCGCGCGATGGAGGACGCCAACGGAGCCGACCTCACCGACTTCCGCCGCTGGTATTCGCAGGCGGGCACGCCGCGCCTCCGTGCTGCGCTGAGCCACGAGCCGGGCACTGCGAAAGCGCGCCTGACGCTGGAGCAGGTGGTGCCGCCGACGCCGGGGCAGGACGACAAGCAGCCCATGCCGCTGCCGCTCCGTCTGGCCTTGTTCGGCGCCAAGTCCGGCAAGGCGATCGTGCCCGAGCGCGTGCATGTCCTCCACGATGCCGAGGGGGAAATCCTGTTCGAGGGTGTGGACGAGCAGCCGGTGCTTTCGATCAACCGCGGCTTCTCGGCGCCGGTGATCGTCGAGACCAACCGCACGGCCGCCGACCTCGCCTTCCTGTCGGGCCATGACGACGATCCCTTCGCGCGCTTCGAGGCGATGCAGCAGCTGATGGTCGATACCCTGGTGGCTGCGATCGAGGGTCGCGAGGCGGACGAGGAGGCGGTGATCGCGGCGGTGCGCGAGACGCTGACCGACCCGTCGCTGGACGCCGCGTTCGTCGGCGAGGCGGTGCTGCTGCCCAACGAGGCCTTCCTGGGCGACCAGTTGGCGGTGGTCGATCCGACCGCGATCCGCCGGGCGCGCGAGCATCTGCGTCAGCGCCTCGGCCGAGAGCTGGAGGCGGAGTGGCGCGCGGCCTACGCGGCGAGCGCCGGCAATCGCTTCGAATATACGCCGTCCGCCAAGGGCCTGCGACGGCTGCGTACCGTGGCGCTGGGCTATCTCGACGCCAGCGGTGCGGCCGATGCCGCGAAGCAGGCACTCGCCCAGTATGAGGGCGCCGACAACATGACCGACCGGCAGGGCGCGCTCACCACGCTCGCCAACGGCACCTCGGCCGAGCGGGAGACGGCGCTCGCGGCTTTCTACGATCGCTACAGGAACGACGCGCTGGTGCTCGACAAATGGTTCACCACACAGGCGATCTCGATGCGCGAGGATACGGCCGAGGCGGTCGAGCGGTTGGCGCGGCATCCCGATTTCACGATGACGAACCCCAACCGGATGCGCTCGCTGGTCGGCGCGTTTGCGGCCAACCAGTTCGCCTTCCATTCGGCCGACGGGCGCGGCTACCGCTTCGTGGCGGACATGATCCTGAAGGCGGACAAGCTCAATCCGCAGTCGGCGGCGCGACTGGTCCCGCCGCTCGGCCGCTGGCGTCGGTTCGAACCGGCCCGCGCCGCGCTGATGAAGGCCGAGCTGGAGCGGATCGTCGCGACGCCGGGGCTCAGCAAGGACGTGTTCGAGCAGGCGAGCAAGAGCCTGGCGTGACCATCCAATCCTCCCCCGCAAGGGGGAGGATGAAGACGTTACCGCCCCACCCAGTCCGCAACCTGCGTGGCCACGTCGTTCGCCGCCGTGTTGATCGCGGCGCCGGCGCTGGCCTCGTCGACCTTGCCGTTGACCGGTGCGTTGGCGGTAAAACGCCGCGTTTCCACCTGATCGCCCGAGCGTATCAGCGTGGCGTCGTACACCACCGAAGCCTGATGGCCGCCGGCATCGATCCCGAACTCGCTGATCCGGCCACCAAGGCGGGGACCGGTGGTCAATGCCGCCTCGCGCGGGGTTAATGTCGGGCGGCCGGTGCGCACCGTGATCGTCTCGGCGAGCAGATCACGGAACAGGTGCGCCGGGGAATCGATCCACTGCGCATCCTTCACATAGGCCACCTCGGTGGAGCCGATGCGTACGGGCACGCGGTTGTTCGACAGCTCGACAGGCGCGGACGGGAAGCTCACGGCCACCGCGACACCCTTGCCGAGCACCACGCCGTTATTGGCCGGCGCCGGAGCCGAGGGCGTGAGGCGC
Organism: Sphingomonas oryzagri; assembly: GCF_029906645.1. Lineage (NCBI taxonomy): Bacteria > Pseudomonadati > Pseudomonadota > Alphaproteobacteria > Sphingomonadales > Sphingomonadaceae > Sphingomonas > Sphingomonas oryzagri. The sequence goes on along the minus strand of NZ_JARYGZ010000001.1, from coordinate 2,887,181 downwards.
AGCAGCTGCGGCGGCACCTTGGGGCTGAGGCTGACGCACCCGGCCAGTGCGAGCGACACCGCGATCAGGGGCAGGGTGCGCACCATGGTCATCGTCTTCCCCATCTCAATGCCCCTTATAGTCCGGCAGCTTGCGGCCGAGCACGCCGCCGCCGCCCGAATTGAGCCGGTTCGCCGTCTGGGTCAGCGCCTCGGCCATGTCGGAGAGGTCGCGGACCAGCTGGTCGATCTGCGGCGCGGTCTGCTTGCTGAGCGTCTGCACGCCGGGCTTGGCGTCGTTGATCATCTCGTTGAGATTGTCGGCCGCCTGCTTGGCTGACGCGATCGTCTTGTTGAGATTGACCATGAGCGGCCTGCCCTGGCTGTCGAGCAGGTTGTTGGTGGTGCCGGCGAGCTGGCCGATCTGCTGCGCGGCATCGCCTGCCTGCTTCACGGCGAGCTGGGCATTGGCGAGCGTCTGCTTCAGCTGCGGGCTGGCATCGGCGAGGTCGGTCGAAACCTTGTCGATGTTCGCCAGGATGTGGCGGATCGAATTCTGGTTGCGGTCGTCGAGCAGCTGGCCGAGCCGGTCGGTCAGCACCTGCAGCTTCTTCATCAGTTCCGGCGCCGAATTGAGCAGACCCGCGAGCGCACCTGGACGGGTGGGAATCACCGGCACGCCGAACGGCCCGATGTCGGTGATCGGCGGCTCGCCCTTCTGTGCGCCGCCAAGATTGACCTGGGAGACGCCGGTGAAACCGACGCCGGCCACCGTCGCGGTGGTGCCCTTCAGGATCGGCGTGTTCTCGTCCACCGAGATGCGCACGCGGACCAGGCTCGGCTGGTCGGGCATCAGCTTGATGTCGTCGATCTTGCCGACCGGCACGCCCGAGAAGGCGACCGCCGACCCCTTGGCCAGACCGTCCACCGAGTTCGGGAAGAAGATGTCATATTCGCGCTGGTGGCCGTTGCCGACCTGCATCATCCAGATGATGAAGGCGACCGCGATGGCGACGATGGCGAGCACCACCCCGCCGACGAGCACATGGTTAGAGCGCGTTTCCATCAAGCCCCCTCATCACTGCCGGTGAGCTTGGTCGCCTCCTGGGGGGAGAGCGCTCTTTTGCTCTCCTCCTCGGCGCGCTCGGCAGAATCCTCGGCCGCGCGGCCGCGCGGTCCGTTGAAATATTCCTGAATCCACGGGTGGTCCAACGCCACCAGTTCCTCGATCGTTCCTACCGCGACCACCTTCTTGTCGGCCAGCACCGCGACGCGGTCGCAGATCGCGTAGAGCGTGTCGAGATCGTGGGTGATGATGAAGACGGTGAGGCCCAGCAGATCACGCAGCGTCTTGATCAGATTGTCGAACGCGGCCGCACCGATCGGATCGAGGCCGGCGGTCGGCTCGTCGAGGAAGATCAGTTCGGGATCGAGCGCCAGCGCACGGGCAAGGCCGGCGCGCTTGCGCATACCGCCCGAAAGCTCGGACGGATATTTGCTGGAGCTTTCCGGCGGCAGGCCGGAGGCGACGATCTTGTAGGTGGCGATCTCGTCGAGCAGCTGATCGTCGATCTTGGGATAATATTCGCGGATCGGCACCTGCACGTTCTCGGCGACCGACAGCGTGGAGAAGAGCGCGCCGTTCTGGAACAGCACCCCCCAGCGCTTGCGCACGTCGGCCGATTCCTCGCCGCCGACGGTATTCTCGCCGAACACCTCGATTGCGCCGGCAGCGGGCTGCTGCAGCCCGATGATCGAGCGCATCAGCACCGATTTGCCGGTGCCCGATCCGCCGACCACGCCCAGGATCTCGCCGCGCTTCACGTCGAGATCGAGATCCTGGTGGACCACCTGTTCGCCGAACCGGTTTTCGAGACCGCGCACGCGGATCACGACGCCGTCGTCCGGCACCTCGGCATGGCGGACATGATGCTGCGCGCGCGTCGCCATCAGATCCACCCGATCGAGGCGAAGAACACGGCGAAGAAGGCGTCCAGCACGATGACGAGGAAGATCGACTGCACCACCGCGCTGGTGGTGCGCAGGCCCACCGCCTCGGCATTGCCCTCCACCTGCATCCCCTGGAAGCAGCCGGCCATGGCGATGATCAGCCCGAATACCGGCGCCTTGATCAGTCCCTGATAGACGTCGGTCATCGGCACCACCTCGCGGATGCGCGCGACGAAGGTGACGGGCGGCAGGTTGAGCGACAGCCAGCTGAACAGCCCGCCGCCGATCAGCGCCATCATCGCCGCGTAGAAGGCGAGGCAGGGCATCATCAGCACCGCCGCGATGACGCGCGGCAGCACCAGCGCCTCCATCGGCGCCAGGCCGATGGTGCGCATCGCATCGACCTCCTCGGCGAGCTTCATCGATCCGATCTGGGCGGCGAATGCGGAGCCGGATCGACCGGCGACCATGATCGCGGTCATCAGCACGCCCAACTCGCGGAAGGTCAGGCGGCCGACGAGGTTGATCGTGTAGACCTCGGCGCCGAACTGACGCAGCTGGATCGCGCCCTGTTGGGCGATGACGATGCCGATCAGGAAGCTCATCAGTCCGATGATGGCCAGCGCATCGACGCCCACCACCTCGAACTGCTTGACCGTAGAGTTGCCGCGGAAGCGCTTGGGGTTGAGGATGACGTTCCAGATCGCGATCACCGTCGCGCCGAAGAAATCGACGAGGCCGATCAGCGTCCGCCCGGCGATCACCGTCGCATCGCCGACATGCTCCAGCACGCGGCGGAACGAGGGGCCGTCGTCGGGCTTGATCTGGAACGGCTTGTCGACCGTGCCGACCTTCTCGATCAGCTCCTCGGCCTTGTCGCTCGCGCCCTCGATCTTCACATCGTGGTCGCGCTTCAGCCGGTGGACGATCCACGCGCCGACCGTGTCCATGCGGTCGACACCCGAGAGATCGACCGTATCGGGCGAGGTGTCGAGCTGTTCCAGCCGCGTCGGCACGTCGCCCAGTTGCGCCAGCGTCCAGTCGCCCGTGAAGCGGAGCGTCCGGTCTTCCTGCGTGAAGTCTGCGGCGGCGGCGGGGGCGGTCGTCATGCGGTGCGGAAGATGCGGCAGAACGAACCGCCCGGCAAGCGGGCAGAATTTGTGTCGCGGATGAGATGCGTTGCGGCCCGAAACCTGCCAAAGGAGCGGCCATGGGAGTTGAAATGCATCAGGGCGTCGCGTTCCTCGGCGTCGGCGGCAATGACGTGCGCGTCTTCGGGTTGGCCCCCGTCGAGCGCGCGCGCCGCATCGCCGCGAAGGCCAAACTGGCGCCGGTCGATCGGGTTCCGGCGGAAGGCCCGGTAATCGTCGCGGACCTTGCCTTCGCCTGGGACCCGGCCTGGCTTGCGTATCTACGCGATCATCGTGACCTCGCCGTGACATGGCGCGGGCGCCCGGCATTGGTCCATTGCGCGGACGCCGCGCAGGCGCAGGCGGTGATCGCCGCGATCGAGACGGGCGCGCCGCTGCCGCCGGGCCTCGCCATTCAGGATGCCGAGCTCGACGCCAGCCTCTACAATGCGACGCTCCGGAAGCGCGAGAATGCCTATCTGCTGCCGCTGACCCGCGAGGCGGCACCGGTGATCGAGAAGGCGAGCTACGACGCCAGCTACAAGGGGGTGACCGATATCCTCACCCTTTACCTGTGGCGCGGCGCCGCCTTCCACCTCACCCGCTGGGCGGCCGCGATCCGGATGACGCCGAACATGGTGACCACGATCGGCGTCGCCTTGTGCGTCTGGGCTTTCTTCCTGTTCTGGCAGGGGCATTTCGCGGCGGGTCTGCTCGTCGGCCTGATCTTCATGGTACTCGACACCGTCGACGGGAAGCTGGCGCGCTGCACCGGTACCTCCTCCGAATGGGGCAATATCCTCGATCACGGCGTGGATCTCGTCCACCCGCCCTTCTGGTATTGGGCGTGGGGCGTGGGCTGCGCGGTGCCGGCCTGGGGGCTGGGCTTCGCGCCGCACGAATTCTGGACGATCATGGTGGTGCTGGTCGCGGGCTATGCCGTGCAGCGCGCGATCGAGGGGGCGTTCATCGCGGGCTTCGGCATCCACATCCATGTGTGGGAGCGCATCGACAGCCGCTTCCGGATGATCACCGCGCGGCGTAATCCCAACTACATCCTGATGGTGTTGAGCCTGCTGCTCTCGCGGCCCGATTGGGGGCTGGTCTGGATCGCGTGGTGGACGGGGCTGTCCTGTCTGTTCCACCTCGTCCGGCTGGGTCAGGCCTATGTCGCGCGCGCGCAGGGGCGGGAGGTCGTGTCTTGGCTGGTCTGACCGCGCTGTTGCTCGCCGGGCGGCGGCCGGGCGTGGATGCGCTGGCGGCGAGCCGGGGCGAGACGCTGAAGGTGCTGATCCCCGTGGCGGGCGAGCCGATGGTGGCGCGCGTGGTCGCGACCCTGCTCGTCACGCCGGAGATCGGGCCGGTGCGGGTGATGACACAGGATATGGCGGCGATCGCGGCGGTGTTGCCGGACGACCCGCGACTCGGCTTCCTGCAATCGGGCGCCGGCATCGCGCTGTCGGTCTCGGCGGCGTTGAAGAGCGGCGAGGCGCCGTTCCCCCTGTTCGTCACCACCGCCGACCATGCGCTGCTCCGGCCCGAAACGATCGCAGAGTTTCTTGCTGCCGCGCAAGGCGCGGACGTCGCCGTCGGCGTGGTCGAGCGGGCGATCGTGGAACGCCGCTTCCCACAGACGAGGCGCACCTGGCTGCGGTTTCGCAAGGGGGACTGGACAGGCGCCAACCTCTTTTATTTCGCGTCGCCCGCCGCGCTGCCGGTGATCGAGAGCTGGGCCTCGATCGAGCAGGATCGCAAGAAGGGCTGGAAGCTGATCGCGAAATTCGGCCTCGGCCTGCTGCTGCGCGCCGCGACCCGCACGATCACGCTGCACGACGCCGTGGCGCGCGCCGGCCGCAAGCTGGGCGCGAACGTGCGGATGGTCGGCCTGTCCGATCCGCTGGCGGCAGTGGACGTCGACAAGGTTTCCGATCTCGAACTGGCCGAGGCGGTGCTGGAGGGGCGGGCGTGACCGAGATCGCGATCTACGACATGGACCGGACGATCACGCGTACGGGCACCTATACGCCCTTCCTGATCCATGCCGCGCTCCATCGCGCGCCGTGGCGGCTCCTGCTCCTGCCGGTCGCGCTGCTGGCGATGCTGGGCTACGTGTTCAAGCTGTTCACACGCGCGAAGCTCAAGGAGATCAACCAGTCTCTGCTGCTCGGCCGGCATATCTCGCGCGCCGAGCTGGAGCCGCTCACCGCCAGCTTCGCCGAGCGGGTGTCGCAGCTCAACACGCTGCCCGGCGCGCTCCGCCAGATCGAGGAGGATCGCGCCGCCGGCCGCCGCCTCGTACTGGCCACCGCGTCATACCGCCTCTATGTCGAGGCAATCGCGGCCAGGCTGCGCTTCGACGACGTGATCGCCACCAACTCGATCATCGGCATCGACGCGCGCGTCACCGCCAAGATTGACGGCGAGAACTGCTACGGCCCCGCCAAGCTCCGCATGATCGAGGCCTGGTTCGCCGCGGAAGGCATCGATCGATCGGCGGTGAAGGTGCGCTTCTATTCGGATCACGCATCGGATGCGCCGGTGATGGAATGGGCGGACGAGCCGTTTGCCGCGAACCCCAGCGCCAGGATGCGTGAACTGGCGGACAAGCGAGGCTGGCCGGTGGTGAACTGGGGCCTCTGATCAGGCGCAGTCGCGGATGATCCGGCTCGCGTAGAAGATCTGCCGCGCATCCTCGGCGTCGGCCATCGCGGCCAGCTTGCCGGCAAGGTCCTGCAGCCAGCGGGCGTCATCGTCATTGGCGGCGCGCTGGGCGCGGACATGGCATTGCACCGCCTGATAGCGAAGCTCGATCTGGTCCAATGATATGCTCCCGTCCGCTGCGATGCGACAAGAACACAATTCGATCGTTCGCGTCGTAGTTAACAGATGATCCGATGCAGGAGCGCGATCAGCCGAAGAGAATATGGTTAAGGCACTTCATCGCATTTACTGCGTTGGATCGGCCGTCATGGAAGAAGATACTCTGCACCTTGCGCTCGAAACGGCGCGGCGCAGCGGGATGACGCCGCGCGAGGCCTTGATCCATTGGGATCTGGCCGGCGGCATTGCGGGTGGCGAGCAATCGGTCGTCTGGGCGATCCTGGCGATCGACCTCGCGATGGAAGGGCGGCCCGTCCGTCCGGGCCGCCCCGCCGTTCACACCGCCGCCAGCGCCTGATCGAAGTCGGCGATCAGATCGTCGGCATTCTCGACGCCCACCGAGATGCGCACGAGATTGTCGGTGATGCCGAGTTCCAGCTTGCGCTGGTCCGGCACCGAAAGATGCGTCATCGCCGCCGGGCAGGAGGCGAGTGTCTCGGTGCCGCCGAGGCTGACCGCCAGCTTGGCGATCTTCAACGCATCGAGGAAGGCGAAGCTCTCGCGCTCGCCGCCCTTGAGGTAGAGCGAGAAGGTCGATCCTGCGCCCGAGCAATGGCGGTTGTAGATGTCGGCCTGGCGGCTGCCATCCTTGAGGAAGCCGAGATAGCCGACGCTCTCCACCTTCGGATGATCGCGGAAGAATGAGCAGACCTTGGCGGCATTCTCGCCGGCGCGGCTCATGCGCAGCTCCAGCGTCTCCAGCGAGCGGAGCAGCATCCACGCGGTATTAGGATCGCTGATTGTGCCGATCGTGTTGCGCATCATGCGGATCGGATCGATCCACGCCTTGCGGCCCGAGACGCCGCCCGCCACCAGATCCGAATGGCCGCCGGCATATTTGGTGAGGCTGTAGACCACCAGATCCGCTCCATGGCGCAGCGGCTGCTGCCAGAGCGGGCCGAGGAAGGTGTTGTCGATCGCGATCGGCGGCTTGCCGCCCTCCGCATCGCCGAGCAGTCGGTCGCGCACCCGCGCCACCGCTTCGACATCGACAAGCGCGTTGGTCGGGTTGGCGGGGCTTTCGAGGTAGATGAGCGAAACGTTGCCCTGCGCCTTGGCACGCTCGACCACCGCCTCGATCTCCGCTTCGGTCGCGCCGGCGGGGAAATCGAGGAAGGTCACGCCGAAGCGACCCAAGATACGGCCGATCAGCGTCTCGGTGGCGGCGTAGAGCGGGGCGGAGTGGACGATCACGTCGCCGGGCTTCACCAGCGCCAGCATCAGCGTGGCGATCGCCGACATGCCCGAGGAGAAGACCAAAGCGTCCTCCGCCTCGTCCCAGATGCCGAGGCGATCCTCGAGGATCTCCTGATTCGGCCCGTTGAAGCGCGAATAGACGAGGCCGTCGGCACCGCCCGGCCGCTTGCCGGTGACACCCTCGAAGTGGCGCTTACCCGCTGCCGCATTCTCGAACACGAAGGTCGAGGTCAGGAAGATCGGCGGCTTCAGCGACCCTTCGGACAGCATCGGATCGAAGGCGTGGCCCATCATCAGCGTGGAAGGGCTGAGGCGGCGTCCGCCCACCTCCAGCACGTCCGCCTTGGGGCGGCGGCGGGGCGTGGCGCCGGTCAGTTCGGCCTCGGTTTCGGGGGTCTTGTGGTCGGTCATACATCTCTCTCGGATTCGTCACGGCGTGACGTTATGGTATCGTATGTAACCGATTGGGGAGGACTTGCCATGTCGATCGCCGTCGTTTCGATACCCGTGACCGATCCGTTGGCCTCAAAGGCCTTCTACACCGAGAAATTGCTGTTCGATGTGATGCGGGATGAGGCGATGGGGCCGGAGATGCGCTGGATCCAGCTGCAGCCGAAGACCGGCGGCTCGTCGATCGCGCTGACGACATGGTTCGAGAACCTGAAGCCCGGCGGGCAGACCGGATTGATGAATCACGTGCCCGACATCGACGCCGAACATGCGCGGCTGCTGAGCGTCGGCATCGAAGCCTCGCCGATTGACGAGCAGCCGTGGGGCCGCTTCACGATGTTCAAGGATCCCGACGGCAACGGCTGGATTTTCGCGACGCTGACCTCGCCGCAGGAATTCGTCACGAAGTAGGCAGTCCGATCAGCGAGATCTGTCGCCCGTACCCCGGCTCGCCGCGATGCGTCGCGCGGCGATAGCTGAAGAAGCGGTCCTCCGCCGGATAGGTGTCGAGGCCGAGCGCCTCGATGCGTAGGATACCCGCCGCCGCGATGCGCGAGACCACATAGGCCTCGATGTCGAACTGGTGGTGGCCGGACCGCCCGGCGAGGAAGAAACGCTCGGTCTCGGGATCATCCGCCACGAAGCGGGCGAGGAAGCCGTCGTCCACCTCATAGCTCGCCCGTCCGATGCAGGGGCCGACGGCGGCGGCGATCCGCGAGCGATCCGCGCCGAGCGTCTCCATCGCCTCGATCGTGGCGAGCGAGACGCCGCCGATCGCACCCTTCCAGCCGCTATGCGCCGCACCGACAACGCCGGCCTCGACGTCCGCGAACAGGATCGGCACGCAATCTGCCGCCAGCACGCCAAGCAGCAGGTCGGGCCGGTCGGTGACGAGCGCGTCGGCATGGGGGCGGGCGTCGTCGGGGAAGGCATCGGCCACCACCGCGATCGCGCTGTGAACCTGGTGGACTGTCGCCAGCTTCGCGCCGGGCTTCACCGCTTCCACCGCGCGGCGCCGGTTCTCGTGGACGGCCTCGCGATCGTCGTCCGACCCAAGGCCGACGTTGAGGCCGGCATGGATGCCGGTCGATACGCCGCCGCGCCGGCCGAGAAAACCGTGCGGCACGCCCGCCAGTGCTGCCGCCTTGATGACCTCTACCGTCACAACGCCACGCTGTAGATGCGGTCGTCATCGGCCTGCTCGCCGACCATGAAGACGTTGGCGCCGATCTCGACCAGACCGTAGCGCGCATAGAAGCGCCTGGCGCGATGGTTGTCCGAATAGACGCTGAGCGCCATGTGCGCGGCGCCACTCTCTCTTGCTTCGGCGATGGCCCATTCCATCAGCGCCTGCGCGACGCCGCTGCCGTGCCAGGGCTTGAGCAGGTAGAGCTGTTTCAGTTCGGCGGCGCCGGCGGGTACGGGCGGGGAGGGGAGGGTGCACGCTCCCACCTTGCAGAAGCCGGCAATGGCGCCGTCTTCGGTGGCGACACGGATGCGGTAGGCGGGATCGCCCACCTGCGCGGGCAAGCCATCGGGGCCGAAGGCATCGCGCAGGAAGCTGTCGAGGTCGTTCTGGCGATAGAGGTGGCCGAACGTCTCGACGAAGCTGTCCGCCGCCATCTTCGCCAGAGCGGGAGCGTCTTCGGGCCGGGCGTCGCGATACTCGATCGTCATCAAAATCCTCCCGGCACCGGCCAGCCCGGCGCCGTGATCGCCAGTGCCTTGAATAAGGTGCCCATTGCGTCGGGCGCGCAGAGGCGGCGCCAGGCGGTTTCGATCTCTCCCTGCCGCGACGGGGCTGCGCGGGCAAGGCTTGTCGCACGCGCCTGGATGCCCAACGCTTCGAGCAGCGCGCCCTGTGTTGTCGGCTGATGCGCGACGGCGCCCTCGGCCCGCGCTGCCTCGGCCAGTGCGGCGAAGTCGACATGGGCGGTGAGATCCTGCTCGCCGGGCGCCTCGAACGGATCGGCGAAGCGGTGGTGGCGGAGCGCCTGCAGCGTGTTACCCGCGAGCGGCCCCTCATAGCCGTAATCGATCGCCAGCAGCGCGCCGCCCTGCGCGACGATCCGTGCCGCCAGATCGCGCAGGATGGCGACGGAGGCGGGCGATGTCTCGATCACATCGCCGTCGCGGAGCACGTCCGGCACCACGGCGTCGAAGCGTTGTTCGCCCACGGTGGCGACGAATCGCTCGCCATCATGATCAACCATCCGCTCGCGCCAGCCCGCATCGGTGCGGACAATCTGGTGGATCGGCAGCGCATCGAAGAATTCATTGGCGACGACGATCAGCGGCCGGTCGGTGGGCAGTGTGGCGATGCTTTCGTGATGCGTTGCGCCCGGTATCGTGCGCGCCTGCGCCTCGCGCAGCACGGGGCTGGTCTCGACGAGCTGCACCGGCGGGGCGAGGCCGGCCTTGCCCATCGCCCGCAACGCGTCGGCGGAGAGCGTGCCGCGACCCGGCCCCAGCTCCACCCACGCCGCCTCCGGGCGCCCGGCGCGGAGCCACAGGTCCGCCGCCCACAGGCCGATCAGCTCGCCGAACATCTGGCTGATCTCGGGCGCGGTGGTGAAGTCCCCGGCGGCGCCCAGCGGATCGCGCGTCGCGTAATAATGCGCGTTGGCGAGCGCCATGTAATCGGCCAGCGGGATCGGCCCGCCGCCTGCGGCCAGGCGCCTCAGCCGCTCGGCGGGATCAGGCGACGCTCTCACTCCCGGCGATCGGCTCGACCCGCTGGCGGCGACCCTTGGCGGTCGCGATCAGGTAGAGCCCGCCGATCAGCATCGGCAGATCGAGCAGCTGACCCATGTGGATGGTTGTTGCGAGGAACGTGCCGTTGAACTGTTGGTCGGGCTGGCGGAAGAATTCCACGAAGAAGCGGAAGGCGCCGTAGCCGGTGAGGAAGGTGCCGCACAGCAAGCCCGGCTGGTAGCGCGCCGTCTTCGATTTCCAGAACATCAGGTTGAGGATGGCGAAGAGCACAAGCCCCTCCAGCCCAGCCTCGTAGAGCTGGCTCGGGTGGCGCGGCAGCGGGCCGGCATTGGGGAAGACGATCGCCCACGGCACGGTCGTCACCTTGCCCCACAGCTCGCCGTTCACGAAGTTCGCGAGGCGGCCAAAGAATAGGCCGATCGGCGCGACGCAGGCGATATAATCGGCGAAGCGCAGCAGGCTGAGGCCGTTCTTCCGGCAGAACCACCACATCGCCAGTGTCACCCCCAGCGTCGCGCCATGGAAGGACATGCCGCCCTCCCACAGTTTCAGCATGTCGAGTGGGTGCAGCAGGTAATTGCCGAGATCGTAGAACAGGATGTAGCCGATCCGCCCGCCGGCGATCACCGCAATCGTCGCCCAGAAGACGAAATCGTCGACATGGCGCCGCGCCATCGGAGCACCGGGGCGGTCGATCAGCTTCAGCACATACCACCAGCCGGCGATGATCCCGGTGATGTAGGCGAGTGAGTACCAGCGCAGGGCAAACCACCCGATCCGGAAGATTTCGGGGTGCAGATGCAGATCGGTGAAGTGGATATAGTGCGCGGGCAAGATCTCGGTCCTCGGGCGGGCAGGCGCTTTCCTTAGAAGGGATGATGCGCGGGGGCTAGGCCGCACCATCGCATCCCCCTATCACCCATTGCATGACGGGGATCACGCGACGGCGGCTTCTGATCGGCGGGGGCGCCGGCGTGGGTCTGGTCGTCGCGTGGGGGCTGTGGCCGCGCCGCGCGGGCGTGAACCTGGTCGCGGCGGCGGGCGAGACGATCCTCGGCCCCTTCCTCAAGATCGGCACAGACGGGCATGTCACGGTGGTCGTCCCGCAGATCGAGACCGGGCAGGGCGTGTGGACCGCTCTGCCCCAGATTCTCGCCGACGAGCTGGGCTGCGACTGGCGGACGGTGGCGGTGGAGCCGGCGCCGATCGGCCCGGCCTATGCCAACCGCCTCGCAGCCGGGCTGCTGGTCGGCGATGTCGTGCCGCCTCTGTTGCGCGGCCCGGCAGTCGCGGTGGCGGATCGCTGGGCGGAGACGCACGACGCGATGCTGACCGGTTTCTCGACCTCTGTCCGCGCCTTTGAGCGCCCCTTGCGCGAGGCCGGGGCGACGGCACGCGCCTTGCTCTGCATGGCGGCCGCAAGGCATTGGGATGCGGACTGGCGCGCCTGCGACACGCAGGACGGCTTCGTCGTGCGCGCGCCGGATCGGATGCGCTTCGCCGATCTGGCGGCCGAGGCGGCGACGCTCGATCCGCCCGACACGCCGCCATTGCGCGCGCAAAGGGGGCTGTCCGGCCGCGCCGTCGCGCGCCTCGATGCGCCGGCCAAGGTGGATGGATCGGCGCGCTTCGCCGCCGACGTGCGGCTCACCGACATGCTGTTCGCCGCGATCCGGCAGGGGCCTGCGGACGACAGCCGGCTGATCGGCTGGGATCGCGAGGCGGCGAAGGCGATCCCGGATCTCTTCGCGGTGATCGATCACGCGAACTGGATCGCGGTGCTGGCCGATAATTGGTGGGCTGCCAATCGCGCGCTCGATCGTCTGGCGCCGCGCTTCCGGACGCAGGGGGCTTTGCCGGACAGTGCATCGATCGGTCGCGCCCTCGACGCCGCGCTGGCGGCCGAGGGCGGGGGCATCGCGGGCGAGGGAAATCCCGACAAGTTCCTCGGCGAGGCGGCGGTACGGGCGGACTATAGCGCCGGTCTCGCCGTCCATGCCGCGATCGAGCCGCCGGCCGCGACGGCGCGGATACGCGACGGACGGCTGGAGCTATGGGCCGCGACGCAGGCGCCCGCCGCCGCCCGCACGGCGGCGGCACGCGCGATCGGTTTCGCCGAGGAGGACGTGACGCTCTATCCGATGCCGATGGGTGGGGGCTTCGGACAAGGCTTCGATACGCGCGTCGCCGAGCAGGCGGCCATTCTCGCGCAGAAGAGCGGCCGACCGGTGCAACTCACATGGTCGCGGGTCGAAGCGTGCCTGCACGATCGTTTTCGCCCGCCGGCCAAGGCGCATCTCGCCGCGACGCTCGGGCCGGGCGCGACGATCGCGGCGTGGCATGCGAAGGTGGCCGCACCTGCCGCGCTGCGCGAGACGGTCGCGAGCCTGTATCCCCCGCTTCCCGTCGGGCATGGCGGCGAGCCGGCGGCAGCGGAAGGGGCGCTCCCTCCCTATGCGATGGGCGCCTATGCCGTGGATCATCACCCCGCCGACATCGGCCTACCGACCGGCGTGCTGCGCGGAGAGGCGGCGGGCTATGCCACCTTCTTCGCCGAGAGCTTCATCGACGAGCTGGCGGACAAGGCGGGTATCGACCCGCTGTCCTTCCGTATCGCCCAGCTCGGCGGCAACCCACGCCTCGCACATTGCCTGTCGACCGCCGCGACCTTGGGCGAATGGCAGGGCGGCGTGCGCGGTACGGGGCAGGGGCTTGCCTGTCACCAGGCTTATGGCAGCGTGATCGCGGTGCTGGCGGAGGCGCGGGTGGACAATGGCCGGATAGTGGTCGATCGCCTGTCCGCCAGCGTCGACTGCGGGCGGACGATCAATCCGGATCTCGTCCGCCAGCAGATCGAGGGTGGCCTGCTCTTCGCGCTGCCCGCCGCGATCGGGGAGGCCATCACGGTGACGCGCGGACTGGTCGACCAGCGACGGATCGGCGCTCTGGACATCCCGACCCTCGCCCGCACGCCCGAAATCCGCATCGACATCGTCGCCAGCCGGGCCGATCCCGGCGGCGCCTCGGGTCTCGCCGTGCCGCCGGTCGCGCCCGCCATCGCCAATGCCCTCGCTGCCGCGACCGGGCACCGTTGCCGCTCTTTGCCGTTGAGCCTTGCCGTATGAGACCCACCGACCATCCCGACATTCCCGCGTCGAAGATCGGCGTGCTGCTGATCAACCTCGGCACGCCCGAAGCGGCGGAAGCGGGCGCGGTGCGCCGCTACCTCGCCGAATTCCTCTCCGATCCGCGTGTGGTCGAAGTCCCGCGCGCGGTGTGGAAACCGATCCTCCACGGCATCATCCTACGCACCCGGCCGGCAAAGTCTGCCCATGCCTACCGGCAGGTGTGGACCAAGGATGGCTCGCCGCTCGCCGCGATCACCAAAGCGCAGGCTGAAGGATTGAAGGGGCGGTTCGGGGACGATGTGGTCGTGGACTACGCGATGCGCTACGGCCGGCCCGCGATCGCCGATCGTCTCGCCGCGCTCAAGGATCAGGGGTGCGAGCGCATCCTGCTGGCGCCGCTCTACCCGCAATATTGCGCGGCGACGACCGCGACGGCCAACGATGCCGCCTTCGCCGCGCTGGCCGGGATGCGCTGGCAGCCCGCGATCCGCACGCTGCCGCCTTATCATGACGACCCCGCCTATATCGACGCGCTGGCCATCTCGGTGCGCGCCAGCCTCGCCGCGCTCGATTTCGAACCGGATGCGGTGATCGCGAGCTTCCACGGTATGCCGCAGCGGACGCTGGAGTTGGGCGATCCCTATCATTGCCATTGCCGGAAGACCGCGCGCCTCCTTTCCGATGCGTTGGGCCGCGAACTGATCGTCACCTTTCAGTCGCGCTTCGGCCGCGCGAAATGGCTGGAGCCGGCGACCGACACGACGCTCGCCGCGCTGCCGGGCAAGGGCGTCAGGCGCGTCGCCATCGTCGCCCCCGGATTCGCGGCGGATTGTGTCGAGACGCTGGAGGAACTCGCCATCCGTGGGCGCGAAACCTTCCTCGCGTCAGGCGGCACCCACTTCGCGGCGCTCCCCTGCCTCAATGCGAGTGCGGAAGGTCTCGCGATGGCCGAAAGTGTCATCAAGCGGGAACTTGAAGGCTGGAGAGCGCTCCCCTAGGCTTGCAGCAATTCTTGCACAAAGGAGAGGACCTTATGACCCGCGTAGCGATCGTGACCGGCGGCACCCGTGGTATCGGCGAGGCGATCAGCGTCGCGCTCAAGGACATGGGTATCAAGGTGGCCGCCAACTATGCGGGCGACGATGCCAAGGCCAAGGCCTTCTCCGATCGCACCGGCATCCCCTCCTACAAGTGGGACGTGTCGGATTTCGACGCGGTGCACGCCGGCGTAGAGAAGGTCGAGCACGATCTCGGGCCCGTCGACATCATCGTCAACAATGCGGGCATCACGCGCGACAGCACGATCCTGAAGCAGTCCTACGAACAGTGGAAGCAGGTGATCGACACCAACCTCGGCGGCTGCTTCAACATGGCGAAAGCGACCTTTCCGGGGATGCGCTCGCGCGGCTGGGGCCGGATCGTCAACATCGGCTCGATCAACGGGCAGGCGGGCCAATACGGGCAGGTCAATTACGCCGCCGCCAAGTCCGGCATCCACGGCTTCACCAAGGCGCTGGCGCAGGAAGGCGCCAAGTTCGGGGTGACGGTGAACGCGATCGCGCCGGGCTATATCGATACCGACATGGTCGCTGCCGTGCCGGAGGACGTGCTGGAGAAGATCGTCGCCAAGATCCCGGTCGGCCGCCTCGGTCATGCCTCCGAGATCGCGCGTGGCGTGGCCTTCCTGGTGGCCGAGGATGGCGGCTTCGTCACCGGCTCGACGCTGTCGATCAACGGCGGCCAGCACATGTATTGAGCGAGGCTCCGATGGCCGGCCCGGTCAAGCGCTCGGTCGCGATCGCCGGCCATTCGACCTCGATCAGCCTCGAGCCGATCTTCTGGGATGCGCTGGGGGAGGCGGCGGTCGCGATGCAGCTGCCGCTTTCCGCGCTGGTCGCGCGCATCGACGCGGAGCGGATCGAGGCGGACGACCCGCCCAATCTCGCGAGCGCGATCCGGGTCTGGCTGTTCGAGCGCGAGCGCCAGATGCGTTCTGAAAATATCATTGATAATGACTCGCAATAACGAAGCGATGCTCTTATAGCGGCTTGTGCGACCTCCACCCTCGGTCGCCTCTCCACCTGGGCGGTGCCGCATCCGGCGCCGCCCTTTTTGATGAAAGAAGGCCCCGCCGGGCTGACCAAAGACCGGCGAGGCCAGGAGAAGGGCACCACGAACATTCGGGGTGTGCGGCAACCATGGTCGTGCGGGCTGATCTCGGCAAGCAATTCTCTACTAATATAGTAGAGAATATCTATCGAGCGTGAAAGACGCCCCTCGCGATGGCGCGGGCGACGCAATCAGCGGCCGCCGATCCGATCCGCGCGATCTCGCGCTGGCGGCCGGCATCGGCGGGAAGCGCGATCGTTCCGCCGGCGATGGTGAAGACGATGTCGCCGTCGAACGGTGTGTGCGCGGGGCGGACTGCGCGGGCGATCCCGTCCTGCGCCATCATCGCGACCCGCTTCGCCTCGCCCTTGTCGAGCGCGGCGTTGGTGGCGACGACGACCAGCGTCGTGTTGGTCCCGGCCTGCGGACGAGTGAGCCGCCCCTCGGCCGGCATCGGATCATGCGCGAGCGGGGTGCCATCCGGCACGCGTCCGCCAAATTCATCATCGATCTCGAAAGGCCATGCCCAATAGATCTCACCGCCGGGCACGAACACCGATCCGACCGGGTTCACCGCCGCCAACGCACCGGCCATCAGCCCGTCGCCCATATCGAGCGACACCGAGCCGATGCCGCCCTTCACCTGTCCCGCCCGCGCTCCGCGGCCCGCGCCGACCGAGCCGAGCGCGAACTCTTCGGCCGCGGCATCCACCGAGGCAAGGCCGAGCGCGCGATAGGGCGGCGTTTCGCCCCAATCCTTGTCGCCGTCGCCCGACAGATCGTAGAGGATCGCCGACGGCACGATCGGCAGCGCCTTGCCCTCCGAAGCGAGCCTGAGGCCCACGCCGCGCATCGATAGCCGCGCGACCACACCGTCCGCCGCCGCCAGCCCGAACACCGATCCGCCTGACAGCACGACGGCATGCACGCCGGGCACGAGGTTCTCCGGCGCCAGCGTGTCGGTCTCGCGCACGCCCGGCCCGCCGCCGCGCACATCCACCGCCGCCACCCACGCGCCATCGGTCAGGACCGTGGTGACGCCGGTGCCGGCCGCCTCGTCGGTAGCGTGGCCGACGCGCAGTCCCGGTACGTCTGTGATCAGGTTGTGCGGGCCGGGCCTCATACGCCCGGATCCGCCTCCAGCACCGCCGCGTCGATCCGCCGCAGCATCTCGGTGAACGCCTCCAGCTCGGCATCGGAAAAGCGGCCGAACACGGCGCGCTCCATCTCGAGCGCCTTGGGCGCGACCGACTCATAGAGCTTGGTGCCCGCCTCGCTCAGAGCCAGCAGTTGCGAGCGTTTGTCGACGGGGTTGGGTCGCCGCTCGATCAGGCCACGATCGGCCAGCGCGATCGCCGCGCGGCTGACCGTCACCTTGTCCATCCGGCTGAGCGACCCGATCTCCTGCTGGGTGATCCCCTCCCGCTCGGCGATCAGCGCGACCAGCCGCCATTCGGGGATCGTGAGGCCGAACAGGGCTTTATAGGTGTCCGCCACGGCGTCGCTCACCAGATTGCTGGTGAAGGACAGGCGGTAAGGCAGGAAGCGGTCGAGGATCAGGTCACGGCTCATCGCGTTGGTGACGGTAGCATTTGACACCAAGCGGACAAGTCCATTATAGTTTCAATTGATACCAAATCAGGAGCGTGCGTGATGATCGAAGGCAATCCGCTGGGCCTCAACGGCTTCGAGTTCGTCGAATTCACCTCGCCCGATCCGGAGGCGATGGGCCGCCAGTTCGAGCAGCTTGGCTTCACGCCCACGCACCGCCACCCGACCAAGAACGTCACCCGCTACAAGCAGGGGCGCATCAACCTGATGCTCAACCGCGACGAGGCGGGGCGCGTCGCCGCCTTCCGGGGCGAGCATGGCCCGTCTGCGAGCGCCATGGCGTTCCGCGTCTCCGATCCCGCCAAGGCGATGGAATGGGCGCTGGCGCATGGCGCCAAGCCGACCGAGGAGGACGACACCGTGATCCAGGGGATCGGCGGTTCCTACCTCTATTTCATCGCCGACGATGCGGATCTCTATGCCGATTGGGCGGAATTCCCCGGCTGGCGCGAGGCGGAGGCGCGCAACAATGTCGGTCTCGACCTGCTCGATCACCTGACCCACAACGTCAAGCGTGGCCAGATGCGGGTGTGGAGCGAATTCTACCGCACGCTCTTCAACTTCGAGGAGCAGAAGTATTTCGACATCAAGGGCAAGGCGACCGGTCTGTTCAGCCAGGCGATGATCGCGCCCGACAAGGCGATCCGCATCCCGCTGAACGAGAGCCAGGACGACAATTCGCAGATCGAGGAATTCATCCGCGAATATCATGGCGAGGGCATCCAGCACCTCGCGCTGACCACGCCGGACATCTACGACACGGTCGAGCGCCTGCGCGCGCGCGGCGTGAAGCTGCAGGACACGATCGAGACCTATTACGAACTGGTCGACAAGCGCGTGCCGAACCACGGCGAGGACCTCGCCCGGATGAAGAAGAACCGCATCCTGATCGACGGCAATGTCGGCGAGGAGGGGCTGCTGCTCCAGATCTTCACCGAGAACCTGTTCGGCCCGATCTTCTTCGAGATCATCCAGCGCAAGGGCAATGAAGGCTTTGGCAATGGCAACTTCCAGGCGTTGTTCGAGAGCATCGAGCTGGACCAAATCCGGCGCGGCGTCATCGCGGTGGACGCGTAACCCACAAATCCGTTCGGGCTGAGCCTGTCGAAGCCCTGTCCTTCCCTTGACCCCGGCCGAGAAGAAGGACAGCCCCTTCGACAAGCTCAGGGCGAACGGAGCGGAAAGAGATGACGTCGCACTACCTCCCCGGCTTCGCGAACCATGTTTCCACCGAGGCGGTGCCGGGCGCCCTGCCGATCGGGCGCAATTCGCCGCAGAAGGTGCCGTTCGGCCTCTATGCCGAGCAGCTGTCTGGCACCGCCTTTACCGCGCCGCGTAGCGAGAACCGGAGGAGCTGGCTCTACCGGATGCGGCCGACCGCCAATCATGCGCCGTTCGTACCCTACGAGGGCGCGAAGCTGCTGCGCTCCGGCCCGTTCGACGAGGTGCCGCCCAGCCCCAACCGCCTGCGCTGGGACCCGCTGCCGATCCCGTCCGAGCCGACCGATTTCGTCGACGGTCTCGTCACCTACGGCGGCAATGGCGACGTCGCGAGCGGGGATGGCTGCGGCATCCACCTCTACGCCACCAATCGCTCGATGGAGAACCGCGTCTTCTTCTCCGCCGACGGCGAGCTGCTGATCCTCCCGCAGCAGGGCGGCCTTCGCATCGTTACCGAGATGGGCGTGCTCGACGTGGCGCCGCTCCACATCGCGCTGATCCCGCGCGGGGTGCGCTTCCGGGTGGAACTGGACGGCCCGTCGCGCGGCTATGTCTGCGAGAATTACGGGCATCTCTTCCGCCTGCCCGATCTCGGCCCGATCGGCGCCAACGGCCTCGCCAACCCGCGCGACTTCGAGACGCCAGTGGCGTGGTATGAGGACCGTGACGAACCTTGCGAGGTGATCCAGAAGTTCCAGGGCCGCCTGTGGACGACCACGCTCGATCACTCGCCGCTCGATGTGGTGGCGTGGCACGGCAATCTCGCGCCCTGCCGCTACGATCTCGCCCGCTTCAACACGATCAACACGGTGAGCTTCGATCATCCCGATCCGTCGATCTTCACGGTGCTGACTTCGCCGAGCGATACGCCGGGCACCGCGAACGTCGACTTCGTGATCTTCCCGCCGCGCTGGATGGTGGCGGAGGGGACGTTCCGGCCGCCCTGGTTCCACCGCAACGTGATGAGCGAATATATGGGGCTGATCGAAGGCGCCTACGATGCCAAGGAAGGCGGCTTCGCACCCGGCGGCGGATCGCTGCACAACCAGATGAACGGCCACGGGCCGGACGTGGCG
Organism: Sphingomonas oryzagri; assembly: GCF_029906645.1. NCBI lineage: Bacteria > Pseudomonadati > Pseudomonadota > Alphaproteobacteria > Sphingomonadales > Sphingomonadaceae > Sphingomonas > Sphingomonas oryzagri. Next base: position 2,867,736 of record NZ_JARYGZ010000001.1, on the reverse strand, counting down.
AGCTACGAGAAGGCGATCGCCGCCGATCTCAAGCCGCACAGGATCGAGGCGACGATGGCTTTCATGTTCGAAAGCCGCCAGGTCATCCGCCCGACCCGCTGGGCGATGGAGACGGAAACGCTCCAGGGCGACTATGACGATGCCTGGTCCGGATTCGCAAAGGCGCGGCTTCCCTCATGATCCTCCACGGCTATTGGCGCTCGGGCACGTCCTATCGCACGCGAATCGCGCTCAATCTCAAGGGCGTCGCTTATGATCAGCGGACTTATGATCTGCGTGCCGGCGCGCAGAATGACGGAGCCTATCGAGCGTTGAACCCGCAGATGCTGGTGCCCACGCTGGAGGTGGATGGCACGCTGCTGACCCAGAGCCCGGCCATCCTCGAATGGCTGGAGGAGCGCTATCCCGATCCGCCGCTGCTGCCGAAGGAGACCGACGAGCGGGTGGTGGTGCGCGCCATGGCGGCGCTGATCGGGTGCGACATCCATCCGCTTAACAACATCCGCGTTACCACCGCGTTGCGCACCCAGTTCGGCGCGGACAGCGCGGCGGTGAAGCAATGGGCGGCACGCTGGATCCGCGACGGCTTCGCGGCGCTGGAAACCCTGATCGAGCGACATGGCGGGCGCTTCGCTTATGGCGATACGCCGACGCTGGTGGATTGCTACCTCGTGCCGCAGCTCTATTCGGCCGAGCGCTTCTCGGTGGATGTGTCGTCTTATCCGCGCCTGCTCGCCGCTGCCAATGCCGCGCGCGCGCTGCCCGAGGTGGAAGCCGCGCATCCGGATCGCCAACCCGACGCCGATCCTCAATGAGCGATGCCGAGCGGCTGTTCGCGACGCCGCCCGGCGTGCGGCTCGGCCCGATCGACTTGATCGCGGACGGCAAGGCGCGCAATTTCGTGCTTCAGATGAAGGCCGGGCGCTTCCATGGCTTCGTGGTGCGACGGGGTGGATCGGCGTTCGGCTATGTCGATCGGTGCCCGCACGCCGGCCTGCCGCTTACCCAGAGGCTCGACGATTATCTGACGCCCGACGGCGCGCTGATCGCCTGTTCCTGGCATGGCGCGCTGTTCGATCCGGAAAGCGGTGCCTGTGTCGGCGGGCCGTGCATGGGCCAGTCTCTCACCGCATGGCCGGTCGAAGTGCGCGAGGGCGCGATCTTCACCGCCTGATTCGCGCGTGGAACAGGTGCGTCGCCATCGCGGCGCCCAGCACCGGCGCCAGCAGGTTGGCGATCGGCAGCAGGAAGACGCCCGTCACCATCATGCCCATCACCGCCCGGTCGCCCCGCGTTTCGCGCAGCCATTCGCGCGTGCCCGCGCGATCGAGGTGTCGCGTCGCGACCATCTCGCCGAGATCGCGCCCGAAGGCGATGCCGTTCACCATCACGAAGAGCAGCACCGGGCCGATTCCGGTCAACAGGAGCAGGATCACGTAGAGGGGCAAGGCGATCAGGTTGTAGACCAGCACCCGCAGGCTGGACTTGAGGCCGAGCCACGCCCCGCGCGCCCAGCCCAGCGGCCGGGCCGAGGCGAGGGCTTCCGGATAGCGCCGCGCCTCCACCGCCGCGATGATCCGGTCCATGTAGGCGGAGATCACGCCGATCGCGATCGCCGGGAAGAGGAACCAGAGCAGGCACGCGGTCAGCACGAAGGCGCCGAAACCGCTCGCGCCTCCGCCGAGTGGGCAGGAATCATCGGCGGACAGCAGCCCGCACGGATCGAAGCCGCTCAGCAGCCAGCCGAGCAGGACGCCTAGTCCCGCGAAGATCGCCAGCGTCAGCAGCAGCGAACGGCCGAGGATGGCGAGTACCCGCCGATCGCCGAGATCGTCGAGCGCGAGGAAGAAGGCGCGGATCATGGTCGTCTCTACGGGCCAGAGGGGGAGGGGTTCCGCCCGTTCAGAACACGCGCCGCATGTCGGCGAGCGCGCACTGGCCCGGCACGATGGCCGGCTGCTTGCCGGCGGTGGCGCCATTGCCGCCATTCTGGCGCCAGATCTGCAAGGTCGATCGATTGATCGTGAACGGGCCGAAGCGCACGGCATCGGGCATGAACAGCGCCTTCATCTCCGATCCGCCGCCGGTATCCGGGCGGGACGGTGTCGCGGTGCCCTTTTCCTCGTTGACGATCACGTCGAGCTGATAGGGCTTTTCGGGGTCCGCCATCGTGCAGGCGAGGGTAACGATGCCCGATGGCGCCTGCGCGATCGAGCGGCCTTGCGGGGCCGCTCGGCCGCGCTTCCCGCGACGAACCGGTGGCGGGGGCGCCGCCATCGCCGTGGATGGCCCGGCGAGCATCGCAGGGGTGAGAGGCATCGGTGTCGCTGACGCGATGGCCTCTTTCTGTCGTTCGGCGGCACGCTCGGCTTCCTCCGCCTTGGTATCCTCGGGCGAGAGATCCTCCGATCGCGCGACGAACTGCGCAGCGTGCTGGCCGTGCGCCGCCAGCGACTTCATGATCTCGAACTCGCATTTCAGATTCGCGCCGCGCGGCTCGATCACCCGCACCGGGGTGCCCAGCGCCCAGCTCTGCGTCAGCGCCTTCAGGTCGTCGTCGGATACGGGGTGCTGGCCATATTCGACGAAGCATTTGTCGTGCTTCGCGGTGACCACGATTTCGGGCGCGGGCGGCGGGGCCGCCGGCGTCGCGGCGAGCAGGGCGGCGATGAGACTCAGCATCGGTGGCGAGACTATCGGCTGCGGACAGCGAGGCAAGGCCGCTGGCCTGTCCGAAAACGAACAGAAAATGTCCGGCGGCGAACACCAGAAAACGGGAAATCACGCCGACAAGAGGTGGTAACGCCTGCGGGCTGCCTATTCAGCCGATCGAAAATCCCCGAAATCCGGGCTTTTTCGCAAACTGGCACGCCCTCTGCAAAGCACGGGGCATCGGAGGCGCCCCGGTCCTTCGTACCAGATTGATGGGAGACAGATGATGATCCGCTACGTTTTTTCCGCCGTTGCCGCCGCCGCCATCACCTTCGGCACCGTGTCCGCCCTGCAGGCCGAGACCCCCAAGGTCACCATCGACCAGAAGAGCGGTGTCTATTGTGTCACGCAGGACGCGCTGACCGGTTCGCGCATCGGCGCCACGGAATGCCATTCGGTGAGCGAGTGGGCCAAGATGGGCGTCACCTTCGCAAAGGCCCCCGCCAAGTAAGATGGCGCGCACCATCATGGCCAAAGCAAAAGGCCGGGTCAGCGAATGACCCGGCCTTTTTGCCGAATATCCGGTAAGGATAAGCTGGTCGGGGCGACAGGATTCGAACCTGCGACCCTTAGACCCCCAGTCTAATGCGCTACCAGGCTGCGCCACGCCCCGACCTAGGCGGCGCCCACTAGGCGACAAGCCGTCGCTTGGCAAGCGCTCTTCGCCTTGATGCGGCCCATGCGCCATGTTAGGCGCGCACGCTTCATCACCAGGGCCGCGCCCCGCGCCCCAGCCAGGCTAGACAAGCACCGATGTTCTCGTCCCCCGCATATGCCCAGGCCGCCGGCGCGCCCGCGTCCTCGAGCTTCCTGACCTCGTTCGGGCCGCTGATCCCGATGATCGCCATCATCGCGATCATGTGGTTCCTGATCATCCGCCCGCAGCAGCAGAAGGTGAAGCAGCACGCCGCGATGATCGACGCGGTGAAGAAGGGCGACACCGTCGTCACCGGCGGCGGCGTCGTCGGCAAGGTGACCAAGGTGGACGGCGACGAGATCGAGGTGGAGATCGCGTCCGGCGTGAAGATCCGCGTCGTGAAGTCGACTCTCACCAGCGTGCGCGGCGCCACCGTCGCCAACGATCGCGCATAAGGGACGCGAGGGGGCCATGCTCGATTTCCCGCGCTGGAAGATCGCCTCGATCCTCGGCGTATTGCTCGTCGGTATCCTGCTCGCGGTGCCGAGCTTCATACCCGAATCGACCGCCAAGCAGTGGGGCCTCGGCTTCGCGCCGCGGATCAATTACGGCCTCGATCTCGCCGGTGGCAGCCACATCCTGCTGGAAGCGGACACGGCCGACGTCGCCAAGTCGCGCCTGACCAACATGGAAGACACGGTGCGTGGCGCGATGCGCAAGAACACGCCGGCGCCGATCGCGATCGGCGACATTTCGGCGAACGGCAACACGCTGAGCTTCTTCGTGCGCGATCCCGCGCAGGTCGATGCGGCGGTGGACACCGCGCGCAACCTGACCCAGCCGGTCGGCACCACCGGCACGCGCGACTGGAACGTGCAGGTCGTCGATTCGACCCGCATCGTGATGACCCAGACGCAGGGTGGCATCGACCAGTTCGTCAAGCAGGCGATGACCGGCGCGGTCGATATCGTGCGCAAGCGCATCGACGCGCTCGGCACCAAGGAGCCGACGATCGCGCTGCAGGGCAGCGACCGCATCCTCGTCGAGGTGCCGGGCCAGCAGAACCCCGCCGAGCTGAAGGCGCTGATCGGCAAGACCGCCAAGCTGGAGTTCAAGCTGGTCGATACGCAGGCGGACCCGGCCAAGGTCGCCGCCAACCTGCCGCCGATCGGCGACCAGATCCTGCCGTATCAGGGCCGCCCGCTCGCGGTGTTCCGCCAGGCGATCCTGACCGGCGGCGATCTCAAGTCCGCGCGGCAGGATTACGACCAGAACGGCCAGCCGTCGGTTTCCATCTCGTTCAACGCCAAGGGCTCGCGCGCCTTCGCCGAGACCACCCAGCAGAATGTCGGCAAGCCCTTCGCGATCATCCTCGACGGGGAGGTGATCTCCGCGCCGAACATCAACGAGCCGATTCTCGGCGGCACCGCGTCGATCGCGGGCGGCTTCACCGCGCAAACCGCGCAGACGCTGGCGATCGCGCTGCAGTCCGGCTCGCTGCCGATCACGCTGAAGACGGTCGAGGAGCGCACCGTCGGCCCCGGCCTCGGGCAGGATTCGATCCATGCCGGCATCATCGCGTCGGCCATCGCCGTCGCCGCCGTGATCGTGTTCATGTTCCTCACCTACGGGCGCTTCGGCCTCTATGCCGATCTCGCGGTGCTCATCAACGTATTCGTCATCCTCGGCCTGATGGCGGTGCTGAACGCGACGCTGACGCTGCCGGGCATCGCCGGCTTCGTGCTGACCATCGGTACGGCAGTGGATGCCAACGTGCTGATCAACGAGCGCATCCGTGAGGAGCGGCGACGCGGGCGCAACGTCGTCCAGTCGGTCGAGCTCGGCTACAAGGAAGCCAGCCGCACCATCTTCGAGGCGAACATGACCCACGCCATCACCGGTCTGATCATGCTTCTGCTCGGCTCCGGCCCGGTCAAGGGCTTCGCGGTGGTGCTGCTGTTCGGCATCGCCACCTCGGTGTTCACCTCCGTCACCTTCACGCGCATGCTGGTCGCGCTCTGGATTCGCCGCCAGCGCCCGCAAGCCATGAATATTTGAGGCCGCTGACCATGCGCCTGCTCAAGATCGTTCCCGACAACACCAATATCGGCTTCGTCAAGCTGCGCGGCTGGGCCTTCGGGCTCACCCTGCTGCTCACCATCGCGGCCGGCGTGCTCGTCGGCGTGCGCGGCCTCAACCTCGGCGTCGATTTCGTCGGCGGCCTGATGATCGAGGCCAAGTTCCCCGGCGATGCGCCGATCGACAATGTGCGCAAGCATATCGACGCGCTCGGCATCGGCGATGCGCAGCTCCAGCAGTTCGGGCCGAAGGACACCGTCTCGATCCGCCTGCCGCTGCCCCCGGTGCATGACGAGGGCGCCACCAACGCGCTGGTCGCCAAGGTGCAGACGGCACTGGCGCAGGATCACGTCATCCTGCCGTTCAACCAGGTCGACACCGTTTCCGGCAAGGTTTCGGACGAGCTGATCTGGAAGGGCATCTTCGCCGTCGTCGCGGCGGTGTTCTGCATCGCGCTGTTCGGCATCGTGCGCTTCGAATGGCAGTTCGGCGTGGCGACCTTCATCTCGATCTTCCACGACGTGCTGATGACGCTCGGCTTCTTTGCGCTCACCCGCTACGAATTCGATCTCAACATCGTCGCGGCGGTGCTGACCATCATCGGCTATTCGATCAACGACAAGATCGTGATCGACGACCGCATCCGCGAGAACCTCCGCAAATACCGGCAGATGCCGCTGGGCGAGCTGATCGACCTCTCGGTCAACGAGACGCTGCCGCGCACCGTGATGACCTCGCTGACCATTCTGCTGGCGCTCGCCTCGCTGCTGTTCTTCGGCGGCCATGTGCTGCGCGGTTTCACGGCGGCGATGATGCTGGGCGTCGTGGTCGGCACCTATTCGTCGATCTACGTGTCGTCCTCGCTGCTGATCACGCTCGGCCTCGACAAGTCGCGCTTCCGCCAGATGGAGGAAGCGGGCGACAAGAAGAAGGCCGCGCGTGCCCGCGCCGAGCGGATCGGCCCGAAGGCCTGATGGCGAAGATCTCGCCCGATCGGGTCGCATCCGGCCCGGCGATCGAGGCGATCGCGGCCGACGGCGGCTTCCGCATCGACGGCGAGGTGCTGGAGGCGGCGCTGCTGACCCCCGAGGCAGCGATCCCATGGGCGCCGCCCGCGATCGATGCGCTCGATCCTTCGGCGCTGGGCGATCTGCTGACCCGCGATCCGGCGCCCGAATTCCTGCTGCTCGGCACCGGCGCGACGCTGCGACGCCCGTCGCCCGCTTTCACGGCGGCATTGGAGGCACAGGGCATCGGCGTCGAGGTGATGGACAGCCGGGCCGCCGCGCGTGCCTGGGGCGTGCTGCGCGCCGAAGGTCGCGAGATCGTCGCTGCGCTGATGGGGCTTGAGCGCTAGGCGACCAGCCTGCCGAGGTGATCGCGCAGCGCCGCCGCGTTTGTCTCCCATGTGAATCTCTCGGCCGTTGCGCGCACGGCGGCGGGGTCGGGAGGCGAGTCCAACAGTTTGCGTACGGCTGCCGCGATGGCGGCCGGTTCACGGGCGACGATTCGCCCCGCTTCCGGCCGATCGACCAGCTCGCGCGCGCCGCCGACATCGCTCAACACCAGCGGCGTTCCGCAGGCGAGCGATTCGACCCAGGCGTTGGCCAGTCCCTCCGATGCGGACACCAGCACGCCGACATCGGCGGCGGCGACCAGCGCGGGCAAGGCTTCGTGCGGTTGAGACCCCAGCAGTCGGACGCGGTCGGCCACGCCGATCTCCCGTGCCAGAGCCTCCAACTCGCCGTGTTCCGGTCCCTTGCCGGCGATCATCAGCGTGACGTCTGGCAGGTCCACCAGTGCCCGGATCGCCAGATCGTGCCCCTTGCGCGGGATCAGCGCGCCCACGGACAATAGCACCGGTCCGGCCAGGCCTAGCGCCGCCTTTGCGGTTGTCCGGTCCGCCACCGGCCGGAAGCGATCGAGATCGACGCCGGTATAATGCACGCGGATGCGCTCGGCGGGCAGTCCCAGCGACACCATGTCCGCTTTGAGCGCCGCGCTCACCGCCAGCATCCCGCCTGCCGCCCGGCCTGCCGCGAGCACCTGCCGCGCCGTGCCGCGCGCGCTTCCGAAATGGTGGATGTCGTGCCCGCGCGCCTTGATCGACACCGGCACGCCCAGCACCCGGCCCAGCCGCACCGCCGCCGGCCCGTCGGGATAGAAGAATTCGGCATCGATCACGTCGAACGGAAAATCCGCACGTATCCGCCTCAGAATCGGCAGCAATGCGCGCGCCATCAGTATCGGGTTGAGCGCGGGGACGCCGGGCAGCGAAGGGAAGCGTGGACGGAGCACATCCAGTCCCTTCCATGTCTCGCGCGTCGGCACGTCCGCCATCCCCGCCGACTGCCCGAAGCGGGCGAGTGGCCCCGGTGGTGCCGCGATCGGCGCCACCACCTTCACCTCGATGTCCGACAGCGCCGCCAGCCCCAGCGTCTGCCGTTCGACGAACACGCCGAAGGTCGGCCGCGTCGCGTCCGGAAACAGGGTGGCCAGGGTCAGGACGCGCAGCATCGCCCCGCCTTCTGCCAGCGCCCCGTTAAGAAGCCATTCAGTCCGCGAACGAAACTGTCTCGTCCGCCCGAACAAAGCCCTCTCCGGGCCGCTTCCCACAGCCGGATCGACCCGCTAAGGATCGTCGCCATGCCACGTCTTGCCACCCGCCCGATCCTTCTCGCCGCGCTCGCCGCCGCCGTCTTCGCGCCGCTGTCGGGCTGCGCCCACGGCAACAAGAAGAAGGCCGACACCAAGTTCATCGCGCGGGACGTGGACACACTCTACAACCTAGCCCGCGATCGGCTGGACAAGAAGCAGTACAAGCTGGCCGCCCAGCTGTTCGACGAGGTGGAGCGCCAGCACCCCTATTCGATCTGGGCGCGCCGCGCCGAGCTGATGAGCGCGTACAGCTATTATCTCGGCCGCAGCTACAACGATTCGATCGCGTCGGCGCAGCGCTTCCTGTCGATCCACCCCGGCAACCGCGACGCGCCCTACGCCTATTACCTGATCGCGATCGACTATTACGAGCAGATCAACGACGTCACCCGCGACCAGAAGATCACCCAGCAGGCGCTCGACGCGCTGGGCGAACTGGTGCGCCGCTATCCGGACACCAACTACGCCGCCGACGCCCGGCTGAAGATCGATCTCGTCAACGATCACCTTGCCGGCAAGGAGATGGAGATCGGCCGCTTCTATCAGCGCCGGGCCGAGTGGCTGGCTGCCGTGATTCGCTTCCGCGTCGTGATCGATCAGTATCCGACCACCACGCATACGCCGGAAGCGCTGGAGCGCCTGACCGAATCCTATCTGGCGCTCGGCATCCCGGTCGAGGCGCAGAAGGCGGCAGCGGTGCTGGGCAACAACTATCCCGGCTCCAAATGGTACAGCCGCGCCTTCAACCTGATGCACAAGAAAGCCCCGACCGAGGGCGAGGTGAAGAGCAAGAAGAGCAAGATCGACAAGAAGCACAAGAAGCTGATGGAGGGCTGAGCGCGGTATCCGCGTTCGCTCCCTGTTCTCTTGGGCGCGTCGATAGGCTAAGGCATCTGCGATGCTGATCCGGCTGGCCATTCGCGACGTGGTGCTGATCGAGGCGCTGGACCTCGATTTTTCCGCAGGCCTCGGCGCGCTGACGGGGGAAACCGGGGCGGGCAAGTCGATCCTGCTGGACTCGCTGGGGCTGGCGCTCGGCGCGCGGGCCGACAGCGGGCTGGTGCGGCACGGCGCTGCGCAGGCGGTGGTGACCGCCAGCTTCGATGCCGGTGATGACGCCACCATCGCCGCCCTGCTCGCCGAGAACGGGCTGGAGGGCGAGCCTGGCGAGCCGCTGATCGTGCGCCGCATCGTCAAGGCGGACGGCGGATCGCGCGCCTCGATCAACGATCAGCCCGTCTCCGCCGCCTTGCTCCGCGAGATGGGCGGCCGGCTCGTCGAGATTCACGGCCAGCATGACGATCGCGGGCTGCTCAATGCCAAGGGCCACCGCGCGCTGCTCGATGCCTTCGGGCGCTTCGACCTCACAAGCGTGGCGCAGGCCCATGGGCGCTGGCGGACAGCGGAGGCGGCGCTGGAGACGGCGCGCGTCGATCTGGAGACCGCCGAGCGGGATCGCGAATGGCTGGAACATGCGGTCGGCGAACTCACCGCGCTGGCACCCGAGCCGGGCGAGGAGGAGGCGCTGGCAGGCGAACGATCCGCCATGCAGAAGGGCGCGCGGCTGGCGGAGGACCTGTCCGGCGTCACCGCGCATCTCGACGGATCGGACGGCGCGCTCGCGGGCCTCAGGCAGGCGGCGCGGCGGCTCGACCGGATCGCGCACGAGCATGAGGCGCTGGCCACGGCGCTCGCGGCGCTTGATCGCGCGGTGATCGAGGCCTCCGAGGCCGAGGATGCACTGGCCGCCGCCGGGCAGGCGATGGCCTTCGATCCCGAACGGCTCGACCGGATCGAGACGCGGCTGTTCGATCTGCGCGGCCTCGCCCGCAAGCACCGCGTCCAGCCTGACGAACTGCCTGCGCTGGCCGAGGAGCTGTCCGGCCGCCTCGCGCGGATGGCGGCGGGCAGCGCGGGGCTGGCGGAGCTGGAGAAGGCCGTCGCCACTGCCCGCAAGGCCTATGAGGCAGAGGCCGCGGCACTGTCCGAGGCGCGTGTCGGATCGGCGCTCAGGCTCGACAAGGCGGTGGCGGCCGAACTGGCGCCGCTCAAGCTCGATGCCGCGCGCTTCCGCACCGCGATCGAGCGGCTGCCGGAGGCGCAGTGGGGCGCCGACGGGCGCGACCGCGTCGAGTTCCTGATCTCCACCAACCCCGGCGCGCCCTTCGCGCCACTGGTGAAGATCGCGTCCGGCGGTGAGCTGTCCCGCTTCATCCTCGCGCTCAAGGTGGCGCTGGCCGAGGCGGCAGGCGCCCGCACGATGATCTTCGACGAGATCGATCGCGGCGTCGGTGGTGCTGTGGCCTCGGCGATCGGCGAGCGGCTGGCGCGGCTGGCGGACAAGGCGCAGCTGCTGGTGGTGACCCACTCGCCGCAGGTCGCGGCGCGCGCGGCGCGGCAGCTGCTGATCGCCAAGAGCCACGACGGCATCGTCACCCGCACCGGCGTCCGCCTGCTCGACGAGGCCGAGCGCCGCGAGGAGATCGCCCGCATGCTCTCGGGCGCCGAAGTGACCGACGAGGCGCGCGCGCAGGCGGGGAAGCTGCTGGCGGCGTGAGGGGCCGCGAAGTTGACAACATTGACAGCTGTGCGGATCGAAAATGACCTCTTGGGGCTTCGAAATTACGCGAATGGCCGCAAAAAGTTGCGCGAGCGGCGCGATTTCCGGGCCGGGATTCAAGCTGAGACAGAGCGTGATCCGCGCAGGGTGACAGACGAAATCCTACATTGGAAGGGGGTTGCCCTCCCCGCTAGTTGCGTCGCTCCTGCGTAGGCAGGAGCCCATCACCTGAGCTGTATCTTGGGCGGGACTGTAAGGAGATAGGCCCCTGCCTGCGCAGGGGCGACGAGGCGGCGGGTATCGCCCCAAAACCTGCCGTTAGGCATCCAAAAATCGCTGCTCGTCGGCTATGTCATCCTCGGCTGATGACCCGCAGAGTGCAGCAGGAACGCTAACCGGAAGTCGATATAATCTGAGAGTAACCAATCATACAGCGATCGATGGCAAAACTGGACGAACAGCAATCAGGGTCGCGTTTATGATGAAATCGTTGAGTCTCACTGTTGTGGTCGGCTTGATGATTTATTTAATGTGCTCGATCTACATCGCTCTGCGTAAAGTGAGAATTCAGCTAAAAGGAAAGGTTGCGTGGAGGAATAAGGATCCTCGTGAATTTTGGGAGAGATTTTGGTTGGATATCGTGGGAATCGCGTTTTTAATTTTCGTGCTCGTGCAAGCAATCCGCCGGTTCTAGCCGGTCAGCTACCCACCACATGCCGCCCTTGCGAGCGTAGCGCGGCAATGCGGATGCGGGGGCATGTGGATCGCCACGGCGCTTCGCGCCTCGCGATGACGAGCCAGTGGAAGCGGGGCGTCAGTAGCGGCCGTTCTCCGACCGCTGGCAGCAACCTACTCCCCCATCTCCCCATCGCCCTTATACTTGATCTCCAAGAACCGGTTCTGCGTCGCCAGTGCCTTGAGGTCGTTGTCTGCCAGCCGCGCGTTCATGCGGGCGATTTCCTCGCCGATCGTGCCGAGGCCTTCGACCAGCTGCCTGTCGGGCGAGGGGCCGCCGTTCAGCGGCTGGCGGCGGAGCGACGGGGGTACCTTCTGGTAGCCGCGCACCAGCTCGGGCAGCTCGTCGCCGATCAGGCGGCGCGCCTCCAGCGCCTCCGGGGAGCGCGCGTCCAGCGCCGCCAGTTGCGGCGTGATCGCGTCGAGGCTGGCGGTCAGCTGGTCGAGCTGGCGCTGCGCGGGCGAGGGGAGGGCCGGGCGCTGCTGCTCCAGCCATTCGCCGGTCTGGCTCGGCAGGAGGTGGAGGTCGGTGCTCGCCACCTTCTCGGGCGTGAAGTCCGGCGTGCGGGACCAGAGCGTGATCGCCACCGCCGCCAGCGCCATCGCCACCATCGTCAGGAACACGCCCTCGGCGCCGATCGGCCGGACGAAGCCGATCGCGATCGCCACGCCCAGGATGGCGACGCAGGCCAGCACCACGCGCCGCGCGATGCGCAGGAAGGCCTTCTTCCGCCGCTCGCGCCTGCGCCGCGCCGCCGCCCGCCCCTCGGGCGAGATGCGCCGCAGGAAATCGGCGGCGTGTTCGATGATGTCGTCGCTGCCTGGCATGTCAGTCGATCTTGAACGCTTCTTCGCGCGCCGACGATTCGGCCTGCGCCGCGCCCTCGGCCCGCGCGATGTAGCCGCGCGATTTCTCGACCTCGTCGGTCAGCACGTCGACCGTCTGCTTCATGTTGCCGAGCGCCTGCAGCTTGAACGTGTCGATCGCGTCCATCGTCGAATAGATGTTCTGGAACGCGCGCTTCAGCGTGTCGATCGGGATGGTGCTGGCGGCGGCCTGCTGGTGGATCGCGCCGGTCTGGTTCTTGAGCATCGTGCCGGTCGAATCGATGATGTTCGCGGTGGTGGTGTTGAGCGCGGTGATCTGATCCAGCACCAGCTTCTGGTTGGTCAGCGCCTGCGCCACCGTGACGGCGGTGCGCAGCGCCGCGACCGTGGTGGTGGAGGCGCGATCGACGCCCTTTACCAGCTCGACATTGTTCTTCTTGACCAGATCGAGCGCCAGATAGCCCTGCACCGTCACCGCCATCTGTGTGAGCAGATCCTGCGTGCGCTGGCGGACGTAGAAGAGCGCGCTTTCGCGGATCGCCTTGGCCTTGGCGGGATCGGTGGCGTCGAGATCGAGCGCCTTCTGCTCCAGCCGGCTGTCGAGCGTCTTGGCGACGTGGATCATCTGTTCGAGCTTGCCCATCGCCGCCCACAGCCTCTGCCGCTCGACATCGATCGCGGCATTGTCCTTCAGCAACTCGTCCTTGCCGCCGGCGAGGTGCTGGAGGATGGTCGAGATGTGGTTCTGCGCCGATTTGTAGCCGTCGAAGTAATTGCGCATCTTCGATCCGAACGGGATGATCCCGAAGATCTTGCGGCTGGTGAACAGATCGCCCTTGGTGGAAGGGTCGAGATCCTCGATCGTGCGGCGCAGTTCGGCGAGGTTGGTGCCGACGTTTCCGTCCTTGTCCATCGCCTTGGTCGGGCGATCGAGGAAGCGGTTGGAGTGGCCCGCCGCCTCCATGATCTCGCGGCGGCCCATGTTGGTGATCTGGTCGACCTGCTTGCCGAATTCCGGCGAGTTGCTGTCGGTGGCGACCAAAGTCTCGATGAAGCCGTCGACCTTCTCGTCGAGCTTGGTGCGGGTCTTTTCGTCGACCGGCACCAGCCCCGCCGCCTTCTCGGGCGCGAGCGCGGGGACGGGCGCCGGGGGCGTCAGCTCGATCGTCGGTGCCTCGGCGGTCGTCGTCTCGGTGGCCATGCCTTCATCCTACCCCTCGCAGTTCGCCTGTGAATGTAGGATGGAGGCACTGTCTTGTTCAAGTGACACGCTGCTTATCCTCCCCCTGGCGGGGGAGGATAAGGGTCATGCGCGCTGCAGCCCCGTCTTGCCGCTCTCCACCACCCAGCTTGCCGCCGTCCTGATCGGCATGTCCTTCACCGTCACCGCGTCCAAGGTGCGGTAATGGCCGATCCAGCTTTCGGGCGTGACCTCGCTCAGCACGTAGCCGCGCCGGTCGTTGGTCCATTTGAGGTTGGGGTTGTTGCGCATCCACGTCTCGTTGCCCGGCCGCGTATCGTGGCCGTCGCCGCCCGACGTGATCGAGGTCGAGACGAATTCGCTGCCCACCACGCGGCCGCCGTGCATCAAATCACTGGCGAAGTTCTGATGTTCGTCGCCGGTGACGACGACGACATTGCCCTTGCGCCCGAAAGCATCGAACAGCCGCTCGCGCTGCGCGGGGTAGCCGCCCCAGCTGTCCATGTTGAACACCGGCTTGTCGCCGTGGACCGATGCGTCCTCGTCGGAATCGCCGGTCGAGCGGCGATCGAGCGGGCACATCATCACCTGCTGGAGCACGCCCTGCCAGCGCTGGCGGCTGGAGGCGAGGCCGTCGTCCAGCCACTTCTCCTGAGCCGGATCGATCATCTGCGCGCCGGGCTTCGCCGCCTCCGCGCACATCGGCTTGTAATTGTCGCCGCACGGCTGATCGGTGCGATAGAGCCGCGTATTGGGCAGGTGCAGGCGGGCGAGGTCGCCGAAATCGGCGCGGGTGTGGAAATCGACCGTGCCGTCCGCCAGCAAAGTCGATTTGCGCACCGGCATATGCTCGTACCAGCATTGCAGCGCCTGCCGCCGGCGGGTGACGAAGACCTCGGGCGGGGTGCCGTTCTGGTCGTAGACGCCGGCCCAGTTGTTCTGCACCTCGTGGTCGTCATAGGTGCAGAACCACGGATGCGCGGCGCGCGCGGCCATCAGGTCGGGATCCAGCGTCTCCTGCGCGTAGCGGATGCGATAGTCGCCGATCGCGAACGGCTCGCGCCCGGCATAGAGGCGCACCGGCTGCATCGGCCGCTTGTTCTCGTCGAGCGCATAGCCGGGGTGATATTCGTAGATGTAGTCGCCATAGTGGAAGACGAAATCGAGGTCTTCCTCGGCGACGCGGCGGAAGGCGGTGTACCAGCCCGCCTCGAAATGCTGGCAGCCGACGGCGGCGAAGCGCATCCGCGCGACAGCCGATCCGGCGGCGGGCAGGGTGGCGGCACGGCCGACGAGGCTCTTCTCGCCCCCGCACAGGAAGCGATACCAATAGGAGCGGCCGGGCTTCAGGCCGGCAACCTCGGCGTGCACCGAATGGCCGAGCTCGGGCCAGGCCGTCTCCGTGCCCTTCTGCACGACCGCCTTGAAGCCGCTATCCTCCGCGACCTCCCAGTCGACCGCGATCGGCTTCATCGGCATGCCGCCGTGCGGCTCCATCGGCGAGGGCGCGAGGCGGGTCCACAGCACGAAGCCGTCGGCCAGCGGCGAACCGGAGGCGACGCCGAGCGTGAAGGGGTAATCCGCGAACCGCATCTGCGCGGAGAGGCGCGACGGCAGGATGAACGGAGCGACGGCAATCCCGCCGAGGACCGCGCGGCGGGTGGGGGTGAGCAACTGGGTCATGCGTCGCCGCTATCCTCCGTGCATGTCGGATTTGTTGCAGCGGTTCCTAGACTCTCTCCCTTCGGGGCGGGAGAGAGCGTATGGGCGCCGCTCGCACGAAGGGAATCGGCATGACCTGGGATCGTTGGTGGCTGTTCGCGGTGACGGTGTTCCTGATCTCGGGAACGCCGGGGCCGAACATGCTCCACGTCATGACGCGATCGGTCCGCCACGGCTTCGCCCGCTCGGTCTGGGCGATGGCGGGCTGCATGAGCGCCGTGCTGCTGGCGCTGGTCGCATCGGCGGCGGGAGTGGGCGCGCTGCTGCTCGCCTCGCCGCATCTGTTCGATGTCCTGCGCTATGCGGGCGCGGCGTATCTGGTATGGCTGGGCTTCAAGGCGTGGCGCGGCGCGGGCAAAGTGAACTCTCCCCTCCCTGAAAGGGAGGGGGCGGGGGTGGGTTCGCCTGGGGCGGGCGTGACATACTCCGGTGACGAACCCACCCCTAACCCCTCCCTTTCAGGGAGGGGGACGCGCTCGCCGTCTGCCTTCGCCTTATTCCGCGACGCGCTGTTCACCGGCCTGTCCAACCCCAAGCTGATCCTGTTCGCCGCCGCGCTCTTTCCGCAGTTCATCAGCCAGAAGGCCGGCTGGGCGCCGCAGTTCGCGATCCTCACCGGCACCTTCGTGGTGATCGAGACCGGCTGGTACGTCGCCTATGCCGCCGGTGGGCGCCGGCTCGCTGGATGGCTCGCCTCGGCGAAGCGCCAGCGCCTGTTCGATCGCGCCACCGGATCGCTCTTCTTCCTGTTCGGTGCCGGGCTGATCGCCGCGCGGGCCTAAACCGGCGTGCGGTTGCCGCATCGCAGCACTTAGGCTATGGGCGCGCCCACAACTCCGACAGGATCATATTTCATGGCGCTCCGCAACGTGGCGATCATCGCCCACGTCGATCATGGCAAGACCACGCTCGTCGACCAGCTCTTCCGTCAGTCCGGCACCTTCCGCGACAACCAGCGCGTCGAAGAGCGCGCGATGGACTCCAACGATCTGGAGAAGGAGCGGGGCATCACCATCCTCGCCAAGCCGACCTCCATCGTGTGGGAAGGCACCCGCATCAACATCGTGGACACGCCTGGCCACGCCGATTTCGGCGGCGAGGTGGAGCGCATCCTCTCGATGGTCGACGGCGTGATCCTGCTGGTCGATTCGTCCGAAGGCGCGATGCCGCAGACCAAGTTCGTGACCGGCAAGGCGCTCGCCCTCGGCCTCAAGCCGATCGTGGTCGTCAACAAGATCGACCGGCCGGACAGCCGCGTGCAGGAAGTGCTCGACGAGGTGTTCGACCTGTTCGTCACGCTCGAGGCCAATGACGAGCAGCTCGATTTCCCGGTGCTCTACGCGTCGGGCCGCAACGGCTATGCGTCGACCGACGAGATGGCGCGCGAGGGCGATCTGACCCCGCTGTTCCAGAAGATCGTCGATCACGTGCCCGAGCCGAAGGTCGACGTCGACGCGCCCTTCACCTTCCTTGTGACCCTGCTCGACCGCGACAACTTCCTCGGCCGCATCCTGACCGGCCGCGTCAATTCGGGCACGGTGAAGCTCAACCAGCCGATCCACGCGCTCGATGCCGAGGGCAATGTGATCGAGGCGGGCCGCGCGTCGAAGATCATGACCTTCCACGGCCTCGATCGCGTGCCGGTGGACGAGGCGCAGGCGGGCAACATCATCTCGCTCGCGGGCCTGACCGTCGCGACCGTCGCCAACACCATTGCCGACACCTCGGTGTCCGAGCCGATCCAGGCGCAGCCGATCGACCCGCCGACGCTCTCGATGCGTTTCGCGGTGAACGATTCGCCCTTCGCCGGCCGTGAAGGCTCGAAGGTCACCTCGCGCATGATCCGCGACCGCCTGTTCCGCGAGGCCGAATCGAACGTCGCCGTGAAGGTGACCGAGAGCGCCGACAAGGACAGCTTCGAGGTCGCGGGCCGCGGCGAGCTCCAGCTCGGCGTGCTGATCGAGACGATGCGCCGCGAGGGCTTCGAACTCGGCATCAGCCGCCCGCGCGTGCTGTTCGGCGAGGACGAGAACGGCAAGAAGACCGAGCCCTACGAGACGGTCGTGATCGACGTGGACGAGGAATTCTCCGGCACGGTCGTCGACAAGATGAACCAGCGCAAGGCCGAGATGACCGACATGCGCCCGTCCGGCGGCGGCAAGACCCGCATCACCTTCTCGGCGCCGTCGCGCGGCCTGATCGGCTATCACGGCGAGTTCCTGTCGGACACGCGCGGCACCGGCATCATGAACCGGCTGTTTGAGAAATACGGCCCCCACAAGGGCACGATCGAAGGCCGCAAGAACGGCGTGTTGATCTCCAACGGAAACGGCGAGGCGCAATCCTATGCGCTCGGGCCCCTCGAGGAGCGCGGCATCCTGTTCGTCGGCCATGGCGAGGCGCTCTACGAGGGCATGATCGTCGGTCAGAACGCCAAGGATGACGACCTCGAGGTCAATCCGATGAAGGCGAAGCAGCTGACCAACTTCCGCGCTTCGGGCGGCAAGGACGACGCGATCCGTCTGACGCCCCCGCGCAAGATGACGCTGGAGCAGGCGATCGCCTATATCGACGACGACGAGCTGGTGGAGGTCACGCCCAAGACGATCCGTCTGCGCAAGCGCCACCTCGATCCGAACGAGCGCAAGCGCGCGAAGCGCGCCGCGGCGTAAGTCGGGCGGGCTTCGGCGAAGGAACAGGGCGGCGCCTCGCAAGGGGCGCCGCCTTTTTCGTTGCGTGAGGCAGTCACAGAGGATTTGGCGGCTATTGTCCTACTTGCGGCCACTCCTCTACGTCGTCACCCCGGACTTGATCCGGGGTCCCGCTGCTTTTCAGGCAAGCTAGGCGAACAGGTCGGTCCATTCGGGGTTGGCGCGCTCGACCAGGTCGATCTTCCATGCGCGCTGCCAGCGTTTCAGGCGTTTCTCATGGGCGATGCAGGCGGTGATATCTTCGCCGTATTCGGCCCACACCAGACGCGTAAGGCCGTATCGCGCGCAGAAGTCGGACCCGCCAGTGTTCTTGTGCTGAAAAATTCGTGACGCAAGATCAGCCGTCACGCCCACGTAGAGCGTGCCGCGATAGCGATCGGCCATGATGTAGACCCAGCCGCCGCGTCGTTCACTGTCCATGTTCGAAACGAAGAAGAAGCGGGACCCCGGGTCAAGCCCGGGGTGACGAATGAGAAGACGGCGCTCCGTCCCGCAAAATTGTCCTCAACTCTCCCCGAACAGCTCCCTTTGCGCTTTCTCCAGCTCGTCGGCATAGCGTTTCCGCACGTGGCTTTCGGTGAGCAACCCCAGCACGCCGCCGTCGCCGTCCACCACTGCGAGGTCGTCGACGCCGAGGCGGTCGAACGCCTGCATCACCTCGGCGATGTTGCGGTCGGGGGTCACCGTCTCGTCGGGGCGGCGAGTCAGGGTATCGACCGGGTCGTCGAGGTCGACGCCGTCGGCATAGGCGCGGGTGGTCGGGACCATGCCGGCATAATGCTCGTCCTCGTCGATCAGGATCACGCGACTGGTCGATCCCAGCGGGTTGCGGCGGCGGAACTCGGCGATGGAGATGTCGGCCGGCACCGCGACCGGCGCCTTGCGCATCATCCGCCCCGCGGTGAGCTGGCGCACCCAGCCGATGTCGCGCGCCGACTTGATCACCTCGCCGCGCAGGTGGAGCCGCCAGGTCGAGAAGCTGTAGCCGAACAGCTCGCGCACCAGCGCCGAGGCGACGAGGCTGGCGGTGAGCACGATGCCGGTCAGCGCGAAATCGCGCGTCGCCTCCAGCACCAGGAAGCTCATCGTCATCGGCCCGCCGACCACCGACACCGCCAGCGCCGCCATGCCGACGAGCGCCGCGTCCTGCGCCCAGAGATGCTGGCCGGGCAGCAGCAGCTCGGTCACGTCGCCATAGATACGGCCGACCATCACGCCGAGGAACAGGCTCGCGAAGAACAGGCCGCCGCGAAAGCCGAAGCCCAGCGAGATGCATGACGCCAGCATCTTGAGCGCGAAGATGATGCACAGGATCTTGAGCGGCGCGTCGCCCGCCAGTGCGAGGTGGAGCGCGCCGTGGCCCGCCGACAGCGCCTGCGGGCTGATATGCGCGATCGGCATCAGCAGCAGCCCGCCGACGAAGGGCCGCGCGGCCGGCGGTAGCTTCGTCCAGCGTACGCCCTGTTCGAGCAGGCTCACCGCGCGCATCAGGATGATGCCGGTCAGCGCGCAGACGATGCCGATGCCGACGAAGGCGAGATAATCGAGATTGCGCGAGATGCCGGTCGAATCGACGGTGATCAGATAGGGGACGGCGCCCATCGTCCGCGCGGTGGCGACGCCGGCGATGGCGGCGGCGGCGACGGGGGCGATGGCGGCGGGCGTGTAGGCGCCGATGACGATCTCGAAGGCGTAGAAGGCGCCGGTCAGCGGCGCGCCGAACGCCGCGCCGATCGCAGCACCCGTGCCCGCGCCGACCAGCACGCGCATGTCGCCGCGGCGCAGGCTCAGCCACTTGCCCAGCACCGAGGCGATGCCGCCGCCGATCTGCGCATAGGCCGCCTCCAGCCCCACCGAGGCGCCGAAGCCGTTGGAGACGAAGGTCTGCCCGGTGACCGAAAGCGTGTCGCGGAAGGGCACGGCGCCGCCATGCAGCGCGTTCGCCTCGACGACGTCGACCGGGGTCCGCCGGCGCCAGCGATCGAGCGCCAGCATCAGCAGGCCGAGCAGCGCGCCGCCCAGCGGCAGCGCGATGAGGGTGGAGGCTTCGAGATGCGGCGCCGCGCTCAGCCGCATCGTGCCGGGGAGGTGATAGAGCCAGCGCTGGAGCCGGTGCGCGGCCGCGCCGAGCAGCACTGCCAGTCCGCCGCCGACGGCGCCGACCACCACGGAGAGCAGGATGAAGGTCGCCTCGCTCTGCCGGAATCGGCGCCTCAGCGCGATCCCGAAGCGAAAGACCTTTTGCAGCGACACGAGCGACTCCCGGTTGCGGGAGGCTTTAGCATGGGAGGCCGGCCTGTCACCGATATTCCTCCCGATTTTTGCGGATATTATCCCTTTGCCGCCGCGACCTTTTCCAGCGCCTCGCGTTCGATCTGGCGCAATTCGGCGATGGTCAGGTCGAGCGCGTGGCGCTGCTGTTCCAGTTCGTCAGCGCGCTGGCTGGCGACCACGGCCAGCGCGCTCATCTGCTCCACATGCTGCGGATCGGCATCGTAGAGATCGAGGAACTGCTTGATCAGCTTGAGCGAGAAGCCCAGCCGCTTGCCGCGCAGGATCAGCTGCATCCGGCCGACCTCGCGCTTCGTGTAGATGCGCGTGGTGCCGACCCGCTTCGGCTCGATCAGCCCCTTGTCCTCGTAGAATCTGAGCGTGCGCGGAGTCACCCCCAGATCCGCCGACACCTTCTGGATGCCGTGCAGCTCATCCCCATCTCTGGTCACACCACTCACCCCACCCCTCGCAGTCCTGTCAGCCCCGACCCGTCAATTCCGGCCCGCCTTCGCCTTTTCTTCGGCGACCAGCTCCTTTTTGGAAAGTTTGCCGATCAGCGTTTTCGGCAGCTCGTCGCGGATTTCGATCGCCTTGGGCATTTCGAGCTTGTTGAGCTTGTCCTTCAGGAACTCGCACAGCTCGTCGACGGTCGCCGACTGGCCGGCCTTGAGCGTCACGAAGGCCTTGGGGGCCTGCCCCCGATAGGCGTCGTCCACCGCGATACACACCGCTTCGGCGATCGCGGGATGCTCGTAGAGCGCCTCCTCGATCGTGCGCGGATAGATGTTGTATCCGCTGGCGATGATCAGGTCCTTCATCCGGTCGACGATGAAGAGGTAGCCGTCCTCGTCGAGATAGCCGACGTCGCCGGTGCGCAGCGCGCCATCGACGAAGACCTCGGCGGTCGCGTCCGGGCGGTTCCAATAGCCTTTCATCACCTGCGGCCCGCGCGCGCAGATCTCGCCCTTCTCGCCTTGCGGCAGGATCCTGGTGGGATCGTCCAGATCGCGGATTTCGATCACCGTGCCGGGGAAGGCGGGGCCGGCGCTGTTGTCGCGCGGCGGCGCGTCGAGCGGGTTGCAGGTGATGATCGGCGAGGCTTCGGACAGGCCGTAGCCCTCGACCAGCGGCGTGCCCATGCGCTGCTCGTAGCGCTGGCGCGTCTCGAACGGCAGCGGCGCGCCGCCCGAAACCGACCATTTGATCGAGGCGAGCTTGGCCAGCTCCTTCTCGGGCAGGTTGTTGAGCGCGCCGTAGATGGTCGGCACGCCGTAGAAGGTCGTGCACCTGGCGCGCGCCACCGTGTCGACCGCCTGCTTCAGCTCGAAACGGGGCAGCAGCACCAGTTCGGCACCGTTGTCGATTCCGTAGTTGAGGATGCTGGTCAGCGCGAAGACGTGGAACAGCGGCAGCACGCCCAGGATGCGCTGCTGCTCGTTCGGGTCCATCTGGCCTGCGACGAACACGCTCATCTGAGCGCAATTGGCGGTGAGGTTGGCGTGCGTCAGCATCGCGGCCTTCGGCTCGCCGGTGGTGCCGCCGGTATATTGGAGAACGGCGACGTCGTCGGTCTTCACCGAGACGGGATCGGGCTTCCGGTCGGACGCGACGAGCGCGTGGAACTGCACGTGCAGCGCATCATGGGGCACGTGCGCGATCTCGCCGCGCTTGAAGATGCGGTAGCCGATCGCCTTGAAGGTCGGCAGCGCGCCGGAGATCGGGCAGACGATCAGCTTGCGCAGGTTCAGCTGCTCGGCGACCTTGGTCACCTTGTCGTGGATCGAGGTGATGTCGCAGGTGGCGACTACCTGGCAGCCCGAATCCTCGATCAGGTGGCACAGCTCGCGCTCGACATAGAGCGGGTTCAGGTTGACGACGATGCCGCCGACCCGGAAGGTCGCGAAGTAGAGCGCGACGTAATACGGCGTGTTGGGCAGGCACAGGCCGACGCGGTCGCCGGGCTTCACGCCCAGGTCCTGCAGTCCGCGCGCCGCATGATCGACCAGCGAGCCAAGCTCGGCATAGGTCCAGCGGCGACCCATGAAATCGATCGCCACGCGCTCCGGCCAGGTGGCCACGGCGTGGTCGAGCAGG
Organism: Sphingomonas oryzagri; assembly: GCF_029906645.1. Lineage (NCBI taxonomy): Bacteria > Pseudomonadati > Pseudomonadota > Alphaproteobacteria > Sphingomonadales > Sphingomonadaceae > Sphingomonas > Sphingomonas oryzagri. Next base: position 2,845,525 of record NZ_JARYGZ010000001.1, on the reverse strand, counting down.
TCGGTCAGCAGGCGCGGCGCGAAGGACGGGGAATGGCCGGAGCCATTCCCCGCCGAAGCCGGCCGATCGTTGGAGGCGAGGGCCGGGTCGCTCATCAGAAGGCCACGTGCCCGCCGAGCGAGAAGACCAGCGCGTGGGCGTTGTGCAACTCGCCATCGCTGATGATCGCGGTCTGCACCGGCGTGCCGACATAGGCGTAGGTGGTGTCGCTGATCCGCGCGTTCTGGATCTTGTCGTAGCTGAACGCCGCGTCGAGACCCATGTGGTTGTTCATCTCGAAGGAGCCGCCGGTCGCGAAGTTCCAGCGGTTGCCGTCGGGCACGCGCGGATCGCGGAAGCCATCCTGAATCGGCGTACGATCACGCTGCACGCCGCCGCGCCAGGTGAACTGCTTGCTCACCTTGTAATCGAAGCCGACGGCATAGGCCCAGCTGTTCTTGTAATTCTCGGTGACCGACTGATCGGGGTTGTCACCCAGATTATAGAGATTGATCGCGTTGAACTTGCTCCAGCCGTAGCGCGTCACCTGGGTGTTGAGCGTCAGCTGCGGCGTGACGTGGTAACGCATACCGACGTTGACCTGCCACGGCGTCGTGAAGCTCGCCCGCGCACCGTCGACGCGCTGGTTGGCACCCTGCGTGGCGAGCAGGCCGGAAAGGCCGTCCACGATCAGGTGACCCTTCAGGTGGTGCTTGATCGCCGACTTGTAGCTGACGCCGAGATCGACCTTGTCGTTGTGATACTGGAAGCCGAACGAATAGCCGACGTCCCAGCCCGATCCCTTCAGATACTGGTGCCCGTCCGGCGTGTTGAGCGCGGCCGAGAGCGGGCCGCCGACGCCCGCGCCGATCTGCTGCGCCAGCGTGGCGCCGAGCGGCCCGAGCACTGCCAGCTGCTGCTGGAGTGACTGGGTGAGCGCGCCCTGGATGTTGGTCAGCGGGTCGGGCAGGTAGTTGGAGAGCGTCGCGCGGACATATTCGATGTTGGGCGCCGCACCGATGCTGAGGCCGCCATGGTGCCAGGCGAGCGCCGGCTGGAAGTCGAAGGTGCGCAGACGCGACTTGTCCGCCGAATAGCGCGTCCAGTCGTTCGCCCCGTAATTGGTGGTGAAGCTGTACGGCGAGGTCATGGTGAAGCCGAAGGCGAAGCCCTTCGGCAGCGGGATGGCGAAGCCGCCATTGGGCAGATAGCCCTTGTTCACCATGTTGTGGACGTTCTGGTTGCCGCCCACCGGATCGGTGCTCGACGCGATGTTCGGATAGCTGAGCGAGATCGGCAGCGGCGGCACGCCGGGCAGCGCGTTGAGGTTGGGCAGGCCCGGAACCGCGGCGCCGAGCGGAAGGCCCGGCCGCACGACGCGCGAGTTGATGTTGGTGGCATCCGCCGTCGGATCGATGAAGCTCAGGCCGACATAGTTCTGGAAGCCGGAGATGCCGCCGATCGCGGCGGGGTTCCACCATTGCTGCTGGGCGCCCTGTTCGGACACTTCGCCAGAGAAGGCGCGGCCGACGGCCTTGGTGGACTGCTCCTGCAGGTAGAAGGCGGCGGCGTTCGCCTGGGCCGCCAGGCCCGTCGCCGCCGCCAGCGCGGCGGAGGCGAGGAGCGCGGTCTTTTTGATTGTCATGTTCTCTCCCTAATCCCTTGTTCCGGTCTACGGGCCGGCTCCGCGCTAACGCAGGTCAGCGATGACGGGTCCCTCGCGGGGCACCTGGGTGGCGATTACTTCACGCGGGTCCACGTATCGGTCTTGCAGGCGGGCCAGATGATGCAGCCGCGCAGCTTGAGCGAATTGGCGTCCACCGGCGTGATCTTGCCGCTGTAGGTGCCGCCGTCATTGGGATTGTAGACCTTGCCGCCGGTCCAGGCGCCGTCGTCCCAGCTGAAGCCGCTGAGCATCTGGATGCCCTTGAGCTGGCGGCCGCGCAGGCTGGCGTCCTTGTTGTTGACGTCCTTGGCGGCCGGGTTGGCCTTGATGTCGTCGCCGCTTTCCAGCGTGCCGCAGATCGAGCTGCCGCATTTCTGGATGCTGATGATGCCGTTCTTGGTCGGCGAATGCCAGGTGCCGATCACCGAATCGGCCGACGGGGCGGCAAGGAACGCCGCGAAAAGCATGGGCAACATGAGGCCTCTCCTCCTCGACTGGAACATCTCGACCCGGCTTGCGCTCTTGTCGGCGCATGGGGCCACCGCCTGCCGCTACGGCGAGGCGACTCGTATCTTGTGACGCAAAAATTGGTTGACGTATAGGGAAATCGTCGCACCTTTAAGGCAACTCGGCGACGCTCTATATCGAGGGCGCCGTTATTCAGGAGAGGATTCGGATGTCCGACGTCGTGATCGCGGGTTACGCCCGCTCGCCCTTCACTCTGGCGAACAAGGGCGCGCTGGCCCGCACCCGCCCCGACGATCTGGCCGCCCAGACGATTCGCGGGCTGCTGGAGCGTACCAAGGTCGACCCGGCCGAGATCGAGGACATCGTGCTCGGCTGCGCCTTCCCGGAAGGGGAGCAGGGCCTGAACGTCGCACGGCTCATCGGGTTGCTTGCCGATCTGCCGCTGCAGGTCGGCGGCGTCACGATCAACCGCTTCTGCGGTTCGTCGATGAGCGCGATCCACTATGCGATGGGCCAGATCGCGATCGGCGCGGGCGAGGCGTTCATCGCAGCCGGCATCGAATCGATGAGCCGCATCCCGATGGGTGGCTTCAACCCGATGCCCAGCCCCGAGCTCTACGCCAAGCGCCCCGGCGCCTATATGGGCATGGGCGAGACGGCCGAGAACGTCGCCCGCGACTATCAGATCCCGCGCGCCGAGCAGGAAGCGCTCGCCGTGAAGAGCCAGCAGAAGGCCGCCGCCGCGCGCTCGGCCGGCAAGCTCGTCGACGAGATCGTGCCGATCAAGACCAAGGGTGGCGATGTCACCGAGGACGGCATCATCCGCGCCGATACCACGGCTGAAATCCTCGCCGGCCTCAAGCCCGCCTTCGACAAGGAGGGCACCGTCACCGCCGGCACCTCCTCGCCGCTGACCGACGGTGCGTCCGCCGTGCTGGTCACCTCGGCCGAGTTCGCCGCCAAGCACGGCCTCAAGGTGCTCGCCAAGATCAAGGCGGTCGGCATCATGGGCTGCGCGCCAGAGACGATGGGCCTTGGCCCGATCGGCGCCTCAAAGAAGGCGCTGGAGCGCGCCGGCATCACCGCCGATCAGCTCGACGTGGTGGAGATCAACGAGGCTTTCGCCAGCCAGGCGATTGCCTGCATCCGCGATCTCGGCCTGAAGGAAGAGACGATCAACATCGACGGCGGCGCGATCGCCATCGGCCACCCGCTCGGCGCCACCGGCGCGCGCATCGTCGGCAAGGCGGCGGCGCTGCTGGAGCGTGAGGGCGGCAAGTACGCGCTCGCCACCCAGTGCATCGGCGGCGGGCAGGGCATCGCCACGGTGTTGGAGCGCGCATAATGGTGGGGGAGATCAAGAAGGTCTGCGTCATCGGCTCCGGCACGATGGGCGCAGGGATCGCCGCACAGGTCGCCAATGCGGGCGTCCCCGTGCTCCTGCTCGATATCGTGCCCAAGGAGGGCAGTGACCGCGACGCCATCGCCAAGGGCGCGGTGGCCAAGATGCTCAAGACCGATCCGGCGCCCTTCATGTCGAAGCGCGCCGCGAAGCTGGTCGAGACCGGCAATATCGACGACGATCTCGACAAGGCCGGCGAATGCGACTGGATCGTCGAGGCGATCGTCGAGCGGCTCGACATCAAGCAGTCGCTTTATGAGAAGCTGGAGAAGGTGAAGAAGCCGGGTGCGGCGATCTCCTCCAACACCTCGACCATCCCGCTAGGCCATCTGGTCGAGGGTCGGACGGACCAGTTCAAGCGCGACTTCCTGATCACCCACTTCTTCAACCCGCCGCGCTACATGCGGCTGCTGGAGATTGTGGCCGGCCCGGAAACCGATCCGGCGCTTGTCGCCAAGGTCGAGGCCTTCGCGGATCGCGCGATGGGCAAGCGCGTGATCCACACGCACGATACGCCGGGCTTCATTGCCAATCGTCTCGGCACCTACTGGCTGGCGATCGCGGTCAACGCCGCGATGGACCTCGGTGTCACCGTCGAGGAGGCCGACCAGATCGGCGGCCGCCCGATGGGCGTGCCCAAGACGGGCATCTTCGGGCTGATCGATCTCGTGGGCGTCGACCTGATGCCGCTTCTTTCGAAGAGCCTCGGCGACACGCTGCCCAAGGGCGATCCCTATTTCGACACGATCCGGCCGATGCCGCTGGTCGAGAAGATGATCGCCGAGGGCTATACCGGCCGCAAGGGCAAGGGCGGCTTCTACAAGCTGGAGAAGGGCAAGGACGGCAAGCGCACCAAGCTGTCGCTCGACCTTGTTTCCGGCGAATATCGCGCCGAGCAGAAGCCCGCCGCCCTTCCCGGCAAGGCCGAGCGTGACCTTGCGGCGCTGGTGACGGCGCCGGGCAAGGTCGGCGAGTATGCGTGGGCGGTTCTCGGTCCTGTCCTCTCCTACGCGGCCAAGCTGGTCGGCGAGGCGGCGGACGACATCGTCGCGATCGATGACGCGATGAAGCTCGGCTACAACTGGAAGTTCGGGCCGTTCGAACTGATCGACAAGCTCGGGCCGGGCAAGCTCGCCGAGCGTCTGGCCGCCGAAGGCAAACCGGTGCCGGCTTTGCTCAAGGCGACGGGCGACAAGCCCTTCTACCGGATCGAGAACGGCAGGCGCCAGTATCTGACCGCCGAGGGCGCCTATCACGACGTGAAGCGCGCCGAGGGCGTGGAGCTGCTGGAGGACATCAAGCTCCGCACCGAGCCACTCGCGAAGACGGGTTCGGCAGCGCTGTGGGACGTCGGCGACGGGGTGGCCGCGATCGAGTTCACCGGCAAGATGAACGCGCTGGATGAAGAGGTGATCAAGCTGATCAACCTCGCCATTCCGATCGTGAAGGCGCAGTTCAAGGCGCTGGTGATCTACAACGAGGGCAGTAACTTCTCGGCCGGCGCCAATCTCGGCCTCGCCATGTTCGCGGTGAACATCGCGGCGTGGAGCGAGATCGAGAAGCTGATCGCGGGCGGCCAGGCGGCGTTCAAGGCGCTGAAATACGCGCCCTTCCCGGTGGTCGCGGCGCCGGCGGGCCTCGCGCTCGGCGGCGGGTGCGAGATCTGCCTGAACTCGGATGCGATCCAGGCCCATGCCGAAACCTATATCGGTCTGGTCGAGACCGGTGTCGGCCTCGTGCCGGGCTGGGGCGGCAATGGCGAGATGCTCGATCGCGCCGCCAAGGCCAAGATGATGCCCAAGGGGCCGATGCCGCCGCTCGCCAAGGTGTTCCAGACGGTCTCGACCGCGACCGTCGCCAAGTCGGCGGCGGAAGCCAAGGAGCAGATGTTCCTGCGCGAGAGCGACGGCATCACCATGAACCGCGACCGCCTGCTGGCGGACGCCAAGGCCAAGGCGCTGTCGCTGGTCGACGGCTACGCGCCGCCCGAGCCGCCGGTGTTCAAGCTGGCGGGGGCCTCTGGCCGCACCGGTCTCAACATGGCGGTGCGGGACTTCCAGAAGAAGGGCATCGCCACCGCCTATGACGGTGTGGTCGCCGATCGTCTCGCCGAGGTGCTGACCGGCGGCGAGGCCGATTTGCTCGACACCGTGACCGAGGACCAGCTGCTCAGGATCGAGCGGGCGAAGTTCCTCGAAAGCATGAAGGACAGCCGCACGCAGGCCCGGATCGAGCATATGCTCACCACCGGCAAGCCGCTGCGCAACTGAGGAGGTAGCCCCTGTGCGGGTTCGGCCTGCTTATCTTGACTCGAAAATCAAGATATGGCTACGCGGACCGAACCCGGACGGTGGGCGGTTGAGAGGATACAGGGACGATGCAGACCTACGACGCGCCGCTGCGCGACATGCGCTTCGTGCTCCACGAGCTGTTCGCCGACGACGGGTTCGGCGGGCTGAAGGCACATGAGGAATTCACCCCGGACCTGCTCGATGCGGTGCTGGAAGAGGCCAACAAGGTCGCCAAGGACGTGCTGCTGCCGCTGAACGCGAGCGGCGACATCGAGGGCTGCACCTACGAGAATGGCGTCGTCCGCACGCCCAAGGGCTTCAAGGAAGCGTACGAGACCTTCCGCGAGGGCGGCTGGGCGTCGCTCGCCTCCGATCCCGAATGGGGCGGGCAGGGCCTGCCGGAGACAGTGAACAAGCTGGTCGAGGAGATGATCTGCGCGACCAACGTGTCGTTCAGCCTCTATCCCGGCCTCACCCACGGCGCGACCACCGCGATCGAAGGCCATGCCACCGACGCGCTGAAGCAGGCCTATCTGCCCAAGATGGTGAGCGCCGAATGGTCCGGCACGATGTGCCTGACGGAGTCGCATTGCGGCACCGATCTCGGCCTGCTGCGTACCAAGGCCGAACCGCAGGCGGACGGCAGCTACAAGATCACCGGCTCCAAGATCTTCATCTCGGCCGGCGACCATGACCTGACGTCCAACGTCATCCACCTCGTCCTCGCCCGGCTTCCCGATGCGCCCAAGGGCGTGAAGGGCATCTCGCTGTTCCTCGTGCCCAAGTTCCTGCCCAAGGACGACGGCACGCCGGGGCCGTCCAACGGCGTCTCGGTCGCGGGGATCGAGCACAAGATGGGGCTGAAGGCTTCCGCCACCTGCCAGATCAATTTCGACGATTCGACCGGCTGGATCGTCGGTGAGGCCAACAAGGGCCTCGCTGCCATGTTCACGATGATGAACACCGAGCGCGTCTCGGTCGGCGTGCAGGGCCTCGGCATCAACGAGATCGCCTACCAGTCCGCCGTCGCCTACGCGAAGGAGCGGCTGCAGGGCCGCTCGCTCTCGGGCGTCAAGAATCCGGATGGCCCCGCCGATCCGATCATCGTCCACCCGGACGTACGCCGGATGCTGATGACGATGCGCGTCTATGCGGAAGGGTGCCGCGCGCTCGGCCAGTGGTGCTCGCGCGCGCTCGACGCCGAGAAGCATAGCGACGATCCCGAGGTGAAGGTCCGCGCGACGCGCTTCGTCGCGCTGATGACGCCGGTGGTGAAGGCGCTGTTCACGGATCTGGGATCGGAGGCCGCGAACCTCTGCGTCCAGACCTATGGCGGCCACGGCTTCATCCGCGAACATGGCGTCGAGCAGTTCGTCCGCGACGCGCGCATCGCCCAGATCTACGAGGGCACCAACGGCGTGCAGGCGCTCGATCTCGTCGGCCGCAAGCTGGGTGCGGACATGGGCGCCAACCTGCGCCCCTTCTTCCACGCCGTCTCCAACCTGCTCGAGGATATGGCGAAGGCGGACGACAAGGTGCTGAAGATCTGGACCGGCGGGATGCAGCAGGCGTTCGGTGCGCTGCAGCTTTCCACCGCGACGATCGCGCAGAAGGGCCTGAAGGATCCGGAGGAAGCGGGTGCCGCCGCGACCGATTACCTGCGCCTGATGGGGCTGGTCGGCATGGGTTACACCTTCCTCAAGGCCGGCAGGATCGCGACCGCGAAGCTGGCGGAAGGCGCCGGCGAGGATGAGGGCTTCTACAAGGCGAAGCTGGCGACGGCCGGCTTCTTCTTCGATCGCATCCTGCCGCAGGCGACCGCGATCTTCCTCGCCATCAAATCGGGCAAAAGATCGATGATGGCCTTGCCGGCCGAAGCGTTCTAAAGCATTTTCCAATCAGGTGGAATCACCTGATGACTCGGAAAATGCGGCAGACCAAATACCTGGAGCGGTTGATCCGGTGCAACCGGATCGGAACCGCTTCAGGATCGAGATCGGACGGGCTGAGCTCCCTTTGCCCGTCCGCACCCCCGGTGACAGTAGCGTGTGCGTATCGTCCGTTCAGTGCCCGCAGTGACGCGTTGCCCACAGGAGCAATCGCATCCAGGCGCGCATATCGGCATTATGACGTTCCGTCCGTCGCGCGGCGCGAGCCGGCGTGGGCTGTTTCCAGATCGTGGCCATGATTCCCCCGAATCCCTGATGGTTCGAGGCTAGCGGAAAAGAGTGACCGTTTAGCGAACCGATTGCGGGGTTCGACGAACGTCCAATGCCTGCCACACCAGCAAGGCGGGCAGACCGATCGCGATGTCCCGCGCGCGCTTGATCAGCGACAGCGCCACCGCCGCTTCCGGCCCCAGCCCGACCAGCGGCCCGAGCAGGGCATAGCCCGCTTCCTGCACGCCGATCGCGCCGGGAATGACGAACGCCGCGCCCCTCAGCGCGAAGATCAGGCTTTCCAGCGCGACGATCCGCCAGAAGGCGATCGGCTCCCCGATCAGCGACAGCGCCATGCTGGCGAGCAGGGCGGCATAGAGCCAGCCGGCAAGATTGAGCAGGAAGGAGAGGGCGACGGCGCCCTTGTTGGCATAGATGCTGCCCAGCTCCACATGCAGCCGGTCGAAGCCGATCGGCGCATTGGGCAGCATCTTCTGCGCCAGCCCGTCGGCGAGCTTGAGCAGCGGGCGCTGGAGCAGGATGAACGCGCCGGTCATCGCGATCGACAGGCCGACCCCCACCCACGCCGCCGGGCCGACCGCATGGCGCTGGCTGTCGATCAGGATCGAGGCGATCGCCGCCACGCCGAACAGGGTGACCGCGACCTGGCTCGCCATCTCTGTGGTGAGGTCAACCACCATCGCGGCATAGGTGCGCGGGCCGGGCAGGCCGAGGCGGGTCAGCGCGCGCGCGCCGACGATCAGCCCGCCGATCTGGCTGAACGGCAGCAGGTCGTTGGCGCCCTCGCGCGCGATCCGTGCCCACGCAAAGAGCGGCAGGCGCTTCAACGGCTGGCCGGGCATCGAGGCCCACCACGCCGCGCCGAGGATCAGCGACAGGACGAGGCTCGCCGCGCAGAAGGCGAGGAAACCCAGCCACCCCATTCGGTCGATCGCGTGGAGCAGCCCCGCGAAACCGACGCGGTGCATCGCCCATACGGCGGCGGCAAGCCCGGCGATGGTCGCCAGCGCGATCGGCCAGCGGAGACGGTCCAACTCAGGCGGTCTTGCTCTTGGGCGCGAACCTGAGCGCGAGGCGCATCATGGCAGGCACGAATTTCGGGCGGATCAGTCGCTTGTCATAGGGGGCGAGGCGGCGGTCATTCTCGGACAGGCAGATGCGCGCCAGTTCCGGAAAGCTCACCTCGACGCCCAGCTCCTTCGAGCCGTTGAGCGTGAAGTTGTTCTCCTGCGCCTTGCTGTTGTCCCCCATGCCCTTCGCCATATCGATCCGTTCGAGGATCAGGAAGAGCCAAACGGCGAGTACCTTCGCCTCGAAAAAGGGGCGGCGCCACCACGGCATCGTCCGGCGCCACCAGGCGACCCAGTTGACGAAGAACAGGATGTGCCGCCCTTCCTCGCGCATCACCGGCTCGAACGTGTCGATCAGCGCCTTGGGGAAGAAGCCGGTATCCTTGGCGATCTTGAACAAGCCGAAGCCGAAGAAGCTATCGATGCACTCTGAATAGCCGGATCGCATGAAGGCCCATTCGGCATCCCTGGGCTTGATGTAGTCCGGCTCGGGCTCCAGTTCGATGCCGTAGGCCTTCACCATGTCGGCGAGGACGACCTTGTGGCGCGCCTCCTCGAAGGCATCCATGTCGATGGTGGCCTTGAGCAGCGGATCCTTGATGGTTTCGCCGAAGGTCTTGACGAACAGGCCGGTGCGCCCCTCGGTCTGCACCGCCATGTCCCAGATCGGCAGCGAGACGATGCGCTGGCGGGTTTCCTCCTCCAGCTCGGGCCATTCGATCAGCGCTGGCTGATAGGGATCGTGCGTGTCGAGCAGCTGGCGGCACATCAGGCGCAGATGGGCTTCGGAGCCGAGCCGGACGGTTTCCTGAGGGCCGGGTGCCGGCGCCTCGATCTTTTCCATCACGCTCATGCATTCTGCTCCTTATCGGTCGTGAAGTCTGCGAAACGACCGAGCCTTATCTCTTGCTCCCTGACGCTGTCCTTTATGGCCGGATCAACTAAGGCGGCCAGTTCCGCGCGATATTCGTAGCCCGGCGCCGAACCCGGATAGGCATCCTCGGTTGCCGGGTGGGTGTAGATTTCGGTGAGGCCGGACGGCAGGCGCTCGATCAGTGCGGTGAGGCGCGGCGTGGTCATGTGGCCGGACCAGGCGAGGCCCAGCACCCGATCAGGCACGGTGAGGCCGGCGCGGCGGAAGCGGCTCGCGAGGCTATTCGCATAAGGCCCGGCGATGCGGCCGGCGAGGGTGGGCTTCACCGGCTCGATCGCGCCGATCAGGTCGAGCGGCTCGACGGGCGCGCGCGCCGCCTTCAGGCCGTATCGCGCGCCGATCTTCAGGATCAGCCCGGCGATCGTCGGGTGCAGGTGGAAATGCTTGTGGGCATTGACGTGGTCGAGGTGCAGGCCGGTCGCGGCGAAGGCGGCGAACTGCGCCTCGATCTCGGCGGCGAGTTGGCGGCGGACGGCGGGGCGGAAGAACATGTTGGCGCCGGCCAGCGCCATGTTGGTACGGAAATGGCCGCTGCTGTCGAGCAGATCGGGCACCTGTTCTGGCGGCAATGTCGGCCGCCCCTCTACCAATACCAGATGGAGGCCGACGCCCAACGCCGGCAGATGCCGCGCGCGGATCAGCGCATCTTCAGCCGCCTCACCCGCCACCATCAGGCTGGCGGCGGTGAGGATGCCGGTGCGATGCGCGATCTCGATGCCTTCGTTGACGGCGACCGAGGCCCCGAAATCGTCGGCGGTGACGATGAGGTTGCGCAAACTAATCTCCGCTCGTCCTGAGCCTGTCGAAGGACGTGCCGCAAGCGCTGCGCCCGCTGCACGTGCTTCGACTTCGCTCAGCACGAACGGATTCCCACTCAGCCGTCAGGCGGCTTCCTTGCGGTGGCGCAGGAAGCTGAAGAACTCCACGCCTTCGCGCAGGCGACGCTTCATCATGTCCCAGTCGCGCACCATCTCGCCCACAATCGCGCCGATCTTGCGCGGGCGGAAGTAGAAGCGCTTGTAGAACTCCTCCACCTTGTCGAAGATCACCGCCGACGAGAGGTGCGGATAGCTGAGCTGCGCGATCTGCGTGCCGTCGTCGTTCAGCAGGTGGTCGGTGCCGTCGAACCACTTGTTCTCGACCGCCTGGTTGTAGAGGAACGTGCCCGGATAAGGTGCGGCCAGCGACACCTGGATGGTGTGCGGGTTCAGCTCGATCGCGTAGCGGATCGTCTCCTCGATCGTCTCCAGCGTTTCGCCCGGCAGGCCGAGGATGAAGGTGCCGTGGATCGTGAGACCCAGCGCGTGCGCATCCTTGGTGAACTGGCGCGCGACCTTGGTCAGCAAGCCCTTCTTGATGTTGTGCAGGATCTGCTGGTTGCCGCTCTCATAGCCGACCAGCAGCACGCGGCAGCCGCCTTCCTTCATCGCCTTGAGCACCGGCTGCGGCACGTTGGCCTTGGCATTGCAGCCCCAGGTGATGTCGAAGCCCTTGGTGCCGAAGCCGAGCTTGCGCATCTCGCCCGACAGCTCGACGACGAAATCGTGCGCGTCGGCCAGCGTATCGTCGTCGAAGAAGATCTCCTTGATCTCGGGCATTTCCTTGAGGACGTACTTCACCTCCTCGATCACCGCCGCGACCGAGCGGTGGCGATAGCGGTGGCCCGCGATCGTCTGCGGCCACAGGCAGAAGGTGCAGCGGCTCTTGCAGCCCCGGCCGGTGTAGAACGAGACGTAGGGGTGGCGCTGATAGCCGCCATAATATTTGGTGAGATCGAGGTCGCGCCGGTAGATGGGCGAGACCATCGGCAGCACGTCCATATTCTCGATCTGCGCGCGATCCTTGTTGCGGACGATCGTGCCGTCCGGGCCGCGCCAGGTGATGCCGTCGATCTCGGCGAGCGGCTTGCCCGACGCCAGCTCGACGCAGGTGAAATCATATTCCTCGCGGCAGACGAAATCGAGCGCCTCGCACGCCTTCAGGCTCTTCTCGTCCTCGATCATCACCTTGGCGCCGACCATGCCGACCAGCGCCTTGGGGTTGCGCTGCTTTACAAGCTCGGCGGTGCGCTTGTCCTGATTGAAGCTGGGCGTCGAGGTGTGGAGGATGACGAGTTCCTTGTCGTCCACCTCATGCTTGATGTCGTCCCAGCTCTGGTCCTGCGCGGGCGCGTCGATCAGGCGCGAACCCTCGATCATCGCGGCGGGCTGCGCGATCCAGGTCGGATACCAGAAACTCTTCACTTCGCGCTTCATCTGGTAGCGCGCACCGGCGCCGCCGTCGAAACCGTCGAAGGAGGGGCCCTGCATGAAGAGGGTCTTGAGCGTCATGGGTATCGAGTCTCCGGTTCGGCTGTCATGCGGCCGTCACGCGCCATATGAAGCTGCGCGCCCCGCCAATCAACACGGCGGGTGAAAAAGGCCCCGACATAGAGGCCGAAAGACAACAGGTCGCGCGCCGGCAGCCACCAGAGCGGCGCGGTGCGGCGGCCGGTGATGACGTCGATCCGCTCGGCGAGCGCGAGGCGGGCGAGCAGGGCGACGAAGGGCACCCACCAGCAGGCGCCTGCGATCCAGGCGATCAGGCCCCAGACCAGCGGATAGGTGACGATGCTGCCGGCATAGCCCGCCGGATCGAGCATCCGCACGGTGGCGTTCCAGCGCAGTTCGTGCGCGGCGAGCGCGGCGAGGCTCGTCTCGGTGCAGCTGTGGGTAACGATCGGCGCGGGGACGACTACCTGGAGGCCGAGTTCGCGCACGGCCATGCCGATGGCGTTGTCGTCGGCGAGCAGATCCCTGAAACGCTCGAACCCGCCTATCGCGTCGAGAGTCTCGCGGCGCATCGCGATGGTCGAGCCCATGCACGGTTTGGCGAGGCCGGTGGCCAGCCCGACCATCACGCTCGGCAGGAAGCCCCAGCTGATTCCGGCCGCCGCCATGCGCGACCAGCCGTTCGTCTCGCCGCGCCCGCTATAGAGCAGGGTGACGGCGCCGACCCCCGGCTCCTCCAGCGCGGCGGCGATGCGGGCGGCGTAGTCGCGCGGCACGCTCATGTCGCTGTCGGAGAGGATGACGATCTCGCCGTCCACCTCGCGCATCATGTTGATGAGGTTGGAGACCTTGGCGTTCGATCCGTGGCGGGCGGGATCGATCACGGTGCGCGCGGTCGCCGGCACGGCGGCGAGGGCGGGATCGTCGGCGCGCGAGACGCCGCACACCATCGCGATCGGCCCGTCATAATCCTGATCGAGAAAGCCGGAGAGTTTCACGGCCAGTTCCGGCTCCGGGCCATACAGCGGCTTGAGCATCGTGATCGACGGCGTCGCGGCCGGACGCTTCGCGGGCGTGTCGCGCCACCGCCCCGCCAGCGCGGCCCCCGCCAGATTGTACGCGACACCCACCATCGCGATCGCCGCTAGGATATCGGGGATGAAGGCGGGCACTCCGTTTCCTTAAAGCGGTGTCATCATGGGGTCGGGGGTTCCCAAATGCCTCCGTGCCGCCCTAGAAGCCAGCCCGATGAAGGGGTCCATCCTGATAACCGGCGTGTCGGGCTTCGTCGGCGCGGCCGTCGCCAAGGCCTTCGCCGCCGACGGCTGGCAGGTGAAGGGCCTCGCCCGCACCTCCAGCCCGACGACCAATCTCGACGGTTTTCCCGGCGATATCGTGCGCGGCGACATGCTCGATCGGGCGGCGATGGCGCGCGCGCTGGAGGGCTGCGACGCGCTCGCCCATGTCGCCGCCGACTACCGGCTGTGGGCGCCCGACCCCGAAGAGATCGTCCGCCACAATCGCGAAGGCACGCGCGTCGTGATGGAGGCGGCGCTGGCGGCGGATGTGAAGCGCATCGTCTACACCAGCAGCGTCGCGACGATCGCTCCGCTGCCCGGCGGGGCGGCGGGCGAGGACCGGCCGCTGACCGAGCGGACCGCGATCGGCGCCTACAAGCGCTCCAAGGTGGTAGCCGAGCGGCTGGTCGAGCAGATGGTGGCGGAGCGCGGGCTGCCCGCCACGATCGTCAATCCCTCCACCCCGATCGGCCCGCGCGACGTGAAGCCGACGCCGACCGGGCGGATTCTGGTCGAGGCGGCGACCGGCAAGATCCCCGCCTTCGTCGATACCGGCCTCAACATCGTCCATGTCGACGATGTCGCGCGCGGGCATGTGCTGGCGCTGGAAAAGGGCGCGTTCGGTCGTCGCACGATCCTCGGCGGCGAGGACGTGATGCTCAAGGATCTGCTCGTCGAGGTGGCGCGGCGGGTCGGGCGCAAGGCGCCGACGATCAGCCTGCCGATCGCGCCGCTGATGCCGCTGGCGACGGTCTCGGAGGCGTGGGCGCGCGTCGCCGGCAGGGAGCCGATGCTGACCCGCGATGCGCTGAAGATGGCGCGCTACAGGATGTTCTTCTCGTCCGAGCGGGCGAAGGCGGAGCTGAGCTACACATACCGGCCGTGGCAGCAGGCGGTGGGCGACGCGCTCGGCTGGTTTCGCGCTCAGGGCATGATCTGATGCTGATCGCCCTGCTCTCGCTGCTGATCTGGGTGGGGCTGCTCGCCTTTCGCGAGCAGTTCTGGCTGGCGCGCGACACCGACGAGGCGCCGGTGCCCGATCCGGCCGCATGGCCTGCTGTCACCGCCATCATCCCCGCACGCGACGAGGCGGAGGTAATCGGTCGCGCCATCGCCAGCCACATCGCGCAGGATTATCCGGGCGATTTCCGCATCGTGCTGGTCGATGACGGCTCCAGCGACGGCACCGCGCAGATCGCTCAGCAGGCGGCGCAGGGATCGGATCGCCTCGCCGTGATCGCCGGCACGCCGCCGCCCTCGGGCTGGACGGGCAAGCTCTGGGCGATGCGCAACGGTGTCGAGCAGGCGGGCGATGCGCCCGACTATCTCTGGTTCACCGACGCCGACATCGCGCATGCGCCCGATACGCTGCGTTCGCTGGTGGCACGCTCCGAGCGCGAGAAACTGGCGCTCAACTCGCTGATGGCGGAGCTGCGTTGCGACAGCCTCGCCGAGAAGGCGATGATCCCGGCCTTCGTGCTGTTCTTCCAGATGCTCTACCCCTTCCGCCTCGTGAACCGCCCGCAGGCGAAGCTGGCGGCGGCGGCGGGCGGCTGCATGTTGGTCAGGCGCGAAGCGCTGGCCAGGGCGGGCGGCCTCGCCGTGATCGCCGACGCCATCATCGACGATTGCGCGATGGGCGAGACGATGAAACGGCAGGGGCCGATCCGTCTCTCGCTCACCCGCCGTTCGGTGAGCCTGCGCCCGTATGGCGGCTGGGGCGAGATCGTCGCGATGATCAGCCGCTCGGCCTATGCGCAGCTCAATTATTCGCCGCTGCTGCTGGCGGGGACGCTGATCGGCCTGCTGCTGATGTTCGTGGCGCCGGTGGGGCTGGCCCTGTTCGGCAGCGGCGGCGCGCGGCTGTGCGGGGCGCTGGCGTGGCTCGCCATGGCGGTCTGCACTCAGCCGATGCTGCGCTTCTACCGGCAATCGCCGCTCTGGGGGCTTGCCATGCCCGCCATCGGCATGATTTACGCCGCCGCGACATTTCTGTCCGCCTGGCAGCATTGGAACGGCCGCGGCGGCATGTGGAAGGGGCGGGCGCAGGCCCGAGGAACATGAACGCGACGGCTGCGGATCTGGCCTCGGGCAAGGGCCACAAGGACGAGAATTTCCCGGTCGCCAGCAAGCTGGTGGCGCCGCAATATCGCGCGCCGATCATGGCCTTCTACCGCTTCGCGCGCCTCGCCGACGACATCGCCGATCACGAGACCGTGCCCGCCGACCAGAAGCTGGAGCGGCTGGAGATCATGCGGATGGGCATCACCGGCGAGTGCGATGCGGAGCCTTCGGCCGTCGCGCTGCGGCAGGTGATGGCCGAGCGGAAGCTCGATCCCGTCCATGCGCTCGATCTGCTGGAGGCGTTCCGCCGCGACGTCACCAAGCTGCGCTATGGCAGCTGGGACGAGCTGACCGACTATTGCCGCTTTTCGGCGAATCCGGTCGGCCGCTTCGTGCTCGACGTGCATGGCGAGGATCGCGCGCTGTGGCCCGCCAACGATGCGCTGTGCACAGCGTTGCAGGTGATCAACCACCTGCAGGATTGCGGGAAGGATTTCCACCAGCTCGATCGCGTCTATCTGCCGCAGGACATGCTGTCGGCGGCTGGCGCGCGCACTGCCGAACTGGGCGAGGACAAGGCCTCGCCGGCCCTGCTCACCGTGATCCAGGCCTGCGCCGAGCGGACCCAGCATCTGCTGGCCGACGCCGCGCCTTTCGCGCGCAAGATCAGGGATCGCAGGCTCGGCGTCGAGGTGGCGGTGATCCAGCGTCTCGCGGTCAGCCTCGCCGCTCGCCTTCGCCGCCGCGATCCGCTCAGCGAGCGTGTCCATCACGGCAAGGCCGAGGCGCTGCTGCTCGCCTCGGGCGCGGCGTTGGGAAGGTTCGTCCGCCCGTGAACGCGCCGTCGGCTTCGGGTTCGTCCTTCTACGCGGGGATGAAGGTGCTGCCGCGCCCCGAGCGGCACGCCATGTACGCGCTCTACGATTTCTGCCGCATCGTCGACGACATCGCCGACGACATGCAGGGGGATCGGCCGTCGCGCGCCGCGCAGCTCGATCGCTGGCGCGCCGATCTCGGCAGCCTCTATGCCGGCGGCGATCCGGGCGTGGCCGCGATGCTGGCCGAGCCTGTCCGGCGCTTCGGCTTGCGGCGCGAGGATTTCGAGGCGGTGATCGACGGCATGGCGATGGATGTCGCCGGCGATATCCGCTGGCCGAGCGCCGACACGCTCGATCTCTATTGCGACCGGGTGGCGAGCGCGGTGGGGCGTCTCTCGATCAAGATTTTCGGGATGGAGGAGCGCGCCGGGTTCGAGCTGTCCCACCATCTCGGCCGTGCGCTGCAGCTGACCAACATCCTGCGCGACATCGACGAGGATGCCGCGATCGGCCGTGTCTACCTGCCGCTCGAGGCGATCGAGGCGCAGGGCATCGCGGTCGGCGACATCGCCACCGTGATCGGCGATCCGCGGATCGACGGCGCCGGGCAGATACTCGCCGCACAGGCGCAGGAGCATTTCGTCACCGCCCAGGCGATCCTGAGGACACGTCCGAAGGGCCACCTGATCGCGCCCAAGCTGATGGCGGCCGCTTATTCCGAGCTGCTGCGCCGGATGCGACTGGCCGGCTGGGCGCCGCCGCGCGAGCGGGTCCGCCACAATCGGCTGGCGTTGCTCTGGACGCTGGTGAAGCTCCGGCTGGGGCGGTGAAGCCGGAGCCGAAGACCGCCCACGTCATCGGCGCGGGGCTGGCGGGGCTTTCGGCCGCCGTCGCGCTGACGCAGGCGGGCTGGCGGGTGACGCTGAGCGAGGCGGCACGGCAGGCGGGCGGGCGCTGCCGGTCCTATCGCGATCCGCAGCTGGGTGTCACGATTGACAACGGCAACCATCTCGTCCTGTCGGGCAACCATGCGGTGCGCGCCTATCTCGCCACGATCGGCGCGAGCGAGCGGCTGGCTGGGCCGGACGAAGCGCGCTTCCCGTTCATGGACGTGGCGAGCGGCGAGCGCTGGGTACTCCACCCCAATGGCGGCCTGCTGCCATGGTGGCTGTTCGCGAAGCATCGCCGCGTGCCGGGAACGAAACCGCTCGACTATCTCGCGCTAGCCCGGCTGATGGGCGCCTCGCCCGACCAGACGATCGGGCAGGTGTTGCGGCCCAAGGGGGCGCTGTGGGAGCGCTTGCTCGACAATTTCCTCGTCTCCGCGCTCAACACCCCGGCGAAGGACGGTTCGGCCGAGCTGGCCGGCGCGATCGTGCGCGAGACGCTGGCGAAGGGGGGCGCCGCCTGCCGCCCGTTGATCGCCGAGCCGACGCTCGCCGCCGCCTTCGTCGATCCGGCGCTGGCGTGGCTGGAGGCGCGCGGCGCGAGCATCCGGCTGGGGCGGCGGCTGCGGGCGCTGGAGGTGGACGGACGCGTCACCGCGCTCGATTTCGCCGACGGTCGGGAGACGGTGGCGGACCATGAGCCGGTCGTCCTCGCGGTGCCGGCATGGGTGGCCGCCGATCTGATCCCCGGCCTCGTCGTGCCGGACGCGCATCACGCGATCGTCAACGCCCACTTCCTCAGCGCCCCGCCGGCCGGCGCCGCGCCGATCACCGGCGTCATCGGCGGCACGGCGGAGTGGGTGTTCGCCTTCCCCGATCGCCTCTCCACCACCACCAGTGCTGCCGATGCGCTGGCAGAGGAGGATCGCGAGGCGGTCGCGCGCCGGCTCTGGGCCGACGTGGCTCAGGTCCATCATCTCCCGCCCGATCTCCCCCGCTGGCAGATCGTCACCGAGAAGCGCGCGACCTTTTCGGCCACACCCGAGCAGGAAAAGCGGCGCCCCGGATGCCGTTCGTCGCACGATAACCTCTTCCTGGCTGGCGACTGGACGCGAACCGGGCTACCGGCCACCATCGAAGGCGCGATCCGTTCGGGAAGGACGGCCGCCGCCGCAGTGGTGAACGGGAAAGTTTGATTTGCTCGACGTGGAAGACATCGCGACCGATCCGCTCGACGGCATCGACGCGGCGATCGGCCGTGCGGCGACCGCCCTCAAGCGCGACCAGAAGGCCGACGGCCACTGGGTGTTCGAGCTGGAGGCGGATGCCACCATCCCATCCGAATATATCCTGTTGCGCCACTATCTCGGCGAGCCTGACGATCTGGAGCTGGAGGCCGCGATCGGCCGCTACATCCGCCGCATCCAGGGATCGCATGGCGGCTGGGCGCTCTATCATGACGGTGCGTTCGATATCTCGGCGACGGTGAAGGCCTATTACGCGCTCAAGATGATCGGCGACGACGTGGACGCGCCGCACATGGCGCGCGCGCGGGCCGAGATATTGAAGCGCGGCGGGGCCGGCGCGGCCAACGTCTTCACCCGCATCCAGCTGGCGCTGTTCGGCGCGGGCAAATGGAGCGTCGTGCCCGAAATGCCGGTCGAGCTGATGCTCACGCCCAGGGGCTTCCCGATCAACCTCTATCGCATGTCCTACTGGGCGCGGACCGTGATCGTGCCGCTGCTCGTGCTGGCGGCGTTGCGTCCCGTCGCGCGCAACCCGCGCGGGGTGAAGGTGGACGAGCTGTACGCGCCCGGCCGCCACATCCTGAAGCGCGCGCTGCCCGGCAAGTGGCAGTATGAATGGGGCTTCGGCGCGCTCGACATCGTGCTGAAGCGCGGCCGCCGTTTCTGGCCGAAGGGCCTGCGCAAGCGGGCGGTCGAAGCCTGCGTGGCGTTCGTCGGCGAGCGGATCAACGGGACGGACGGCCTCGGCGCGATCTACCCCGCCATCGCCAATTCGGTGATGATGTTTGACGCGCTGGGCTACGGACCCGATCATCCCGAGCGCGCGCTGGCCCGCGAGGCGATCGAGAAATTGCTCGTCCATCGCGAAGACGGCGAGGTCTATTGCCAGCCCTGCGTCTCGCCGGTGTGGGACACCGCGCTCGCCGCCCACGCCATGCTGGAAGCGGGCGAGGAGGATGCGGCCACGCATGGGCTCGACTGGCTCAAGCCCCGCCAGATCCTCGACGTGAAGGGCGACTGGGCCGAGCAGAAGCCGGAGGTGCGCCCCGGCGGCTGGGCCTTCCAGTACGGCAACGATCACTATCCCGATCTCGACGACACCGCCGTCGTGGTGATGGCGATGGACCGCGCGCGGGGCAAACTCGGGACACGCTATGACGAGGCGATCGATCGCGGCGTGGAATGGAATGTCGGACTGCAGAGCGCCGACGGCGGGTTCGCGGCCTTCGATGCCGACAACACCCATTTCTACCTGAACGACATCCCCTTCGCCGATCATGGCGCGCTGCTAGATCCGCCGACCGCCGACGTGACGGCGCGCGTCGTCTCGATGCTGGCGCAGGTCGGCGAGCCGCTCGACAGCCCGCGTATGAAGGCGGCGCTGGACTGGCTGCGCAAGGATCAGCATCCCGAAGGCAGCTGGTGGGGCCGCTGGGGCGTCAATTACATTTACGGCACGTGGTCGGTGCTCTGCGCGCTCAACGCGGCGGGGGTGGACCCGGCCAATGCGATGGTGCGCCGCGCGGTGCGCTGGCTGATCCAGATCCAGAACAGTGACGGTGGCTGGGGCGAGAGCTGCGACAGCTACGATCTCGCCCGCAAGGGGCACGAGCCGGCGCCCTCGATCGCCTCGCAGACGGCGTGGGCGCTGCTCGGCCTGATGGCGGCGGGCGAGGTCGATCATCCGGCCGTCGTGCGGGGTATTGCCTGGCTGGAGCGGCATCAGGCCGAGGATGGCCTGTGGGGCCAGGAGCATTATACCGGCGGCGGCTTCCCGCGTGTCTTCTACCTGCGCTACCACGGTTATCCGAAATATTTCCCGCTGTGGGCGCTCGCCCGCTACCGCAATCTCAAGCGCGGCAACGCGCGGCGTGTCGAGTTCGGGATGTGAGCGTGGCGCGGCTGGCACCTTTCCTTCTTATCCCCCTCCCTGAAAGGGAGGGGTTAGGGGTGGGTTCGTCCCCGGATCACGGTCGCGCCCGCCTCAAGCGAACCCACCCCCGACCCCTCCCTTTCAGGGAGGGGAGAGCATGATCCTGATCGCCACCGGCATGAAGAGCGAGGCGAAGGCGCTGGCCCGCGACGGCGTGATCGTCGCCACCGCCGGCACCGACCACGAACGGCTGGAGGCGGAACTGGAGGCGGGCGTCGCGGCGGGCGCCACCGCGATCCTGTCCATGGGGCTGGCCGGCGCGCTGGCACCGCGGCTGAAGGCGGGGGACTGGGTGGTCGGCACACTCTCGCCCACCGGCATGGCGCGGCGCGAATGGAGCATCGGCGCAGGCTCCGCCCGGCCGAAGGATGCGAAGCCCGAGCCGCACCCGATCGCGCAGAAGGATGCCTCGCGCGGCTGGATCACGCGCATCGCCGGCGTGCTGCCCGGTGCCGTGGTCGGCCGCATCCATGCCGACGGCACGATGGTCGTGACGCCCGCGCAGAAGGAGCAATACCACTTCTCCGAACGCGCGCTGGCCTGCGACATGGAGAGTCATATCGCGGCAAAGGTCGCGCGGCGGCACAACCTGCCCTTCGCGGTGGCGCGAGTGATTTCGGACGAGGCGGATCGCGCGATCCCGCTCGCCGCGCAGGTGGCGATGGCGCCGGACGGCGGCATCCGGCTCGGCGCGGTGCTGTTCGCCTTGCTCAAGCGGCCGTGGCAGGTCTTCGCGCTGATCGCGCTGGGGCTCTCGACGGCGAGCGCGATGCGGACGCTGACGAGCGGCTATCGCCTGCTCGCCGAGGATGGCTTCGCGAAGCCCGAGGTCGGATCTCAATCCTGACTATCCGTTCGTCCTGAGCCTGTCGAAGGACGTGCTGCGGGCGGTTCCGCCTGAGGCACGCACTTCGACTTCGCTCAGTGCGAACGGTGAAAAGCGGAACTCAGTCCGCCTGCACCACATGCTTGCCCGCGCTCGGCTTGCTCGCCTTGATCCGGGCCAGCTCGCGCTCGACGTGGGTCGAATAGACGTCGTCGGCCGGGCGCGCCTGGCTGAGATCGATGTCCTTGGCCATCGGGCCGGAGGTGCGCACGCCCTTGCGGCCGATCTTCATGAACTCCAGCGGGCGGCGCACGCCCTCGGCGGCGGCGGTGCCTTCGAAGCCGCAATGGACCATGCAGTCGCCGCACTTCTCGTACTTGCCGACACCGTATTTATCCCACTCGGTGTCTTCCATCAGCTCCTTGAAGGTCTTCACATAGCCTTCGCCGAGCAGGTAGCAGGGCTTCTGCCAGCCGAAGATCGTGCGCAGCGGCATCGACCAGGGGGTGCACTGGTAGGAGCGGTTCCCGGCGAGGAAATCGAGGAACAGCGGCGAGTTGGTGAACTTCCACTTCTTCGCGCCATCCCCTTTCGCGAAGACCTCGCGGAAGAAGGTCTTGGTCCGCTCGCGGGTGAGGAAATGCTCCTGGTCGGACGCGCGCTCATAGGCATAGCCCGGCGACAGCGTGATTTCGACGCCCAGGCGCTCCATCTCGTCGAAGAAGGCGGCGAGGCGATCGGGATCGGCGCCCTCGAACACGGTGCAGTTCACCTGCACGCGGAAGCCCTTCGACTTGGCGAGGTTGATCGCCTCGACCGCGACATCGTAGGTGCCGGCGAGATCGACCGCATGATCGTGCATCGCCTGATCGCCGTCGAGGTGGATCGACCAGGTGAAGAAGGGCGACGGCTTGTAGTCGTCGATCTTCTTTTTCAGCAGCAGCGCGTTCGTGCACAGGATCACGAACTTCTTCTTCGCCAGATAGCCCTCGACGATCTTGGGCATGTCCTTGTGGAGCAGTGGCTCGCCGCCCGCGATCGAGACGGCCGGCGCCCCGCACTCGTCGATCGCGTCCATGCATTGCTGGACGGAGAGGCGCTGGTTCAGGATGGGATCGGGATAGTCGATCTTGCCGCAGCCGGGGCAGGCGAGGTTGCAGCGGAACAGCGGCTCCAGCATCAGCACCAGCGGGTAGCGCTGGCCCGAAAGCTCCTTCTTGACGGTGTAGGCGCCGATGCGCGCGGTGACGGCGAGGGGGAGACCCATAATCTATCCTTGTCTCAGGCCACGCGGCTGCGCGGCTGCAGGCGGTTGAGCGCCGGCGGCAGGCGGAATTGCACATTTTCCTCCAGCCCGTCGAGCGGCTGGACGGAGGCGGGAGTGATCGCGCGGATCGCGTCGACAACGGACTGCACCAGTTCTTCAGGCGCAGAGGCGCCGGCGGTGAGGCCGATCGTCTCCACGCCGTCGAGCCAGGCGGGATCGAGCTGCGATCCGTCGGCGATGAGAAAAGCGGGCTTGCCCATCTCGGAGCCAATTTCGCGCAGGCGGTTGGAATTGGAGCTGTTGGGGCTGCCCACCACAAGCAGCAGGTCGGCCTGCTTGCACAGCTCGCGCACCGCCGACTGGCGATTCTGCGTGGCGTAGCAGATCTCGGCGGTCGACGGCCCGGTGAGATCGGTAAAGCGCGCCTCCAGCGCGGCGATGATGACGCGAGTATCGTCCACCGACAGCGTTGTCTGCGTAATATAGGATACCGCCGCATCGAGCGGGATCGGCAGCGCGGCCACTTCCTCGGGCGTGCCGACCAGATGCACTTCGCCGTCGATCTGGCCGAGCGTACCCTCCACCTCGGGGTGGCCGGCATGGCCGATCAGGATCAGGGTGCGGCCCGAGGCGACGTAGCGACGACCCTGGTTGTGGACCTTGGAGACGAGCGGGCAGGTCGCGTCGATCACCGGCAGGCCGCGATCCTCCGCATCCTTCTGCACCGCGCGCGACACGCCGTGCGCCGAGAAGATCGTCACCTCGCCGGCCGGGACCTCATCCAGCTCCTCGACGAAGACGGCGCCCTTGGCCTTCAGCGTATCGACGACATGGCGGTTGTGGACGATCTCGTGCCGCACGTAGACGGGGGCACCCACCCGGTCGAGCGCCCGGTCCACGATGTCGATCGCGCGGATCACGCCCGCGCAGAAACCGCGTGGCTGGGCGAGCAGTATCTTGATCATCCAAATCTCCCGACGGGGAACGCACACATAGTCGCTCTGCCGCAGTTGCGAAAGTGACCGGGAAGCCACAGGGACCGAGCTTGTTCAGTGGGCGTTATGGCACCATCGCCGATGAAGCCCCGCTGACAGAAGGATGACGACTTTGAAACCTGCTTTCCGCATCGCCGCCCTGATGATGGCCGCCATGCCCGCCGTGGCGCATGCCGAGGCGGCTGACCCGGCCGGCCGGGCGTCCGCCTATGACGATGCCGTGATCGGCGTGATGAAGGCGAAGCTGGGCACGGCGGCGCGCGCCGACCGGTTCGAGACCGTCGTGAAGACCTATTACGACATGCCGACCATCGCCGGCCTCGTCGCCGGTCCGGCCTGGGCGAGCGCCTCTGCCGCCGACAAGGCGACCGCGATCGCGGCGCTGACCCGCCATTCCGCCGTCAGCCTGGCGCGCAACTTCAAGGATTATGACGGCACGCCGTTCCGCGTCGATCCCAAGGTGATCGAGCGCGGGCCGGACCGGGTGGTGAAGGTCACGATCGGCAAGGACGTGCTCTATTACCGGATGCGCCAGTCGGCCGGCAGCTGGAAGATCGTCGACGTGATCTCCAGCGGGGTCAGCAACCTCGCCCTCCAGCGCGCCGACCTCGCGACGACGATCCAGAGCGGCGGGCTGCAGGGCATGGCGAAGAAGCTGGCGCAGCTCGACGCGGTAAAGTGATCCGCAAGCCCTCGTCGTCATTGCGAGGAGCGTAGCGACGAAGCAATCCATGAGCGCGGCGCTTGTGGCTGTGGATTGCTTCGCTTCGCTCGCAATGACGCCTACGAGTTCTTCTTCTCCTGCGGCCCGAGCAACGCCGGCTCGAAGATCAGCGCGCACACGAGCGTCCACGCCAGCGACAGCATCAAAATCTTGCCCATGCTCGCCGTGCCAGGGTGGCGGGAGAGCCACAGCGAGCCGAAGGCGCTGCCCGTCGCCAGCGCGGAGAAGAACACCGCGCGGGCGAGCGGGGATTGCAGCAGATCGGTCGCACCCGCCCGCCACGCCATCACGAAATAGATGTGGAAGGCGACGCCGACGCCGAACAGCAGCGGGAAGGCGATGATGTTGGCGAAGTTGATCGGCTGGCCGATCAGCACGCAGGTGCCGAGCGTCAGGAAGCCCGACAACACCACCGGCGCCAGCGTGAACGCCACCTCGCGGATGCTGCGCAGCACGGCAAGCAGCAGCAGGCTCACCACCACCAGCGCCAGCACGCCGGCCTGCACGAAGGCCATGGCGACGGTGCGCGCCGCCGCCTGCGTCGAGACGGCGGTGCCGGTGGCATCCGGAGCCACCCTGCGCACGGCGGCGACGAACTTGGCGAGACCCTTGTCGCTGCCGCGATAGGCCGATGCTGCGGTCAGCTGCACACGGGCCTGCCCGTCCCTGGCGATCCAGTCCTGCTTCACCTCGGCCGGCAGCGTGTCGACCGAAACCGGCTGCGCGGCGAGCGCGTTGCGCATCTGGTCGAGCATGACGTTGAGCGGCGGGACGAGCATGGCGGATGCCTTGGCGCGCGCATCGGCCGATCCACTCGCGAGACGGTCGAAGGCGTCGGCGAGGCGGCGCGCATCGGCGCTGGGCTTATCCTGACCGGTCGCGGCCTGCCGCAATCTCTGCGCCGTGTGCCGGAGCGCGGCGACGGTCTCGGCGTCGCTCGCCGGCAAAGCGGGCGCGAACGGGTTGAGCGAGAAATCGAGCAATGCCTGCGCGTTGCCGATCGCGGCGAGCTTGGGCGCCTGATCGTCGGGCACGAAGCTGGCGGCGGTGATCGCGTGGCCGACCTCGGGCAGTTTCGAGAGTTTCGCGGCGAGCGCCTGCGCGGCCGGCAGGTTCGGGGTCAGGATGTCGATCGTGTTGGGATCCCGATCGGGGTCGGCCATCAGCTCGGAGAGCGTCGCCATCGCCTCGAACCTCGGGTTGCGCAGGTGGAGCGGATTGAAATCGAACCGCACCCAGAACAGGCTGGCGATGCTGAGCAGCATCGACAGGCCGAACAGCTGCAGCACGAGCCGGCGACGGCGCAGCAGGAGATCGTCCAGCCACGCCAGTTTCGGGTTGCCGAGTTCGGCCTCGGGCGTGCCGGGCTTCAGCAGCATCAGCAGCGCGGGGAGCAATGTCACCGCGAAGATCAGCGCGATCACCATGCCGATGCCCGCGATCACGCCGAGCTCGGCGATACCGACATAATCGGTCGGCAGGAAGGCGAAGAAGCCGAGGCAGACCGCACCGGCCGCCAGCAGCAATGGTCCGGCGAGCGCGACGGCGGCCGCCGTCATCGCCTGCGCGCGGTCCGCATGGTCCAGCCGCTCGGCCTGGAAGCGCACGCCGAGCTGGATGCCGAAATCGACGCCGAGGCCCACGAATAGCGGGATGAAGGCGACCGAGATCAGGTTGAAGCGCCCCACCGCCGCCAGCCCGATCGCGGCGGTGACGATCAGGCCGGCGATCGTCGTGCCGAGGATGGCGAAGACGATCCGCCACGAGCGGACGGCGAGGCGCAGCGTCACAACCATGAACAGGATCATGGCGCCGCCCACCAGCCAGGCATGATCGGCGAGGCTCGCAAACTCCTCGTCGGAGAGCGGCACCGATCCGGTGAGGCGCACGCGCACGCCATGCGCCGCATCGAGGTTCAGCGCCTTCGCATAGCCGCGCACCGCGTCGGAGGCCGGCTCGCCGGGCATCAGGTTGGTGTAATCGAGTACCGGCGTCGCGAGGATCAGCCGGCGTTTCGGCGCCGCGAGCGCGCCCTTGCCGTCACCGCCGAACAGCGCCTGCCACGAGAAATAGGCCGGCTGCCCCTTCGCCTGCGTGTCGAGCGCATCGGCCAGCGACGCCACCGGCTTGTCGATGTCGGCGAGCTTGGCTTGGCCCCGCTGAACGCCGGACAGCATCGTGTCGAGCGCGCCGGCGATGCCGCGCAGCGACGGATCGGCCGCCAGCGGCCCGATGAAGGGCTGTGCGGCGGTCATCTGCTTCGTGGCCGCGTTCACGTCGCCGACGCTGCCGAACAGCAGGCCCTCGCGCGCGAAATAGTCGCCGCCGTCGGGGCGGGTGATGCGGCGGAAATGCGCCTTGTCGGCCGCCATCCTGGCATAGAGCGCGGCGGTCGAGGCCTCGGTGATCTCGGGCGTCGCGCCGTCCACCACCACCAGCAGGCTGTCGCCATTCTGCGGGAAGGCGGCGTCCATCTTCCGCTCGTTCAGCCGCCAGTCGACCTTGGGCGAGATGAGCTGGGTCGCGTCCGTCGTCATCGCGAAGCGCTGGCTCGCGAAGAGCAAAGCGGCGACGGTCAACAGCAGCGCGGCGCCCAGCACCGCCCAGGGGCGACGGCAGGCCACCGCCACGAGGCGGGCGAGAGGATGGGTCATACGACGCGCGTCTTAGAAGAATTTGGAGCGCAGCTTCAACGTGATCCTCTGGGGTTCGGTGCCGTGATCGAACCAGGCGTCATCCCATTTGGGCGGGGCGAAGTGGATGGGGGCGTCGCGCGAGACGCCGATCGGCTCCTTGGGGATGCCGAACAGCCCGCGCTCCAGCTTGCCGCTGGAATTGACGTCGTGGAACACCTGCGCGGCATAGCGGCCGGGCGGCACGTTGGGGATGGTAACGATCGTCGTGCCCAGCACCGCCGGCGCTTCTGCCGACCAGGAGCAGTCGCTGCCCATGAACTGCTTTTGCAGGCAGATATCGACATGCACGCGGCCCTTGGCCTGCGCCACGTTGGTGACGGCCACCTCGATCGGGGCGGCGGCAAGAACGGGGAAGGGCAGCGCGAGGGCTGCGGCGATCGGCGCGAGGCGGAGGATCATCATCGCGACCCACCATAATCCGCGCTCGATGTCGAGAGCATGAACCCGAACCTGTCCAAACTAAAAGGAAATGATCACGTTGACGGTGTCGGTATAGGTGCCGGCCGGCGGCGTGGTCTGCGCCGGGTTCACCTTGGCGACATAGGCCTGCATCTGGCTCGGCGTCGTCGATCCGGTGCCGACACCCCCGTTTACCGTACTCTGCTTCGGATTGGTCTCGTCCCAGATGGTCGTGCCGTCCGGCTGATAGATATTGTATTGCAGCACGTGTCCGGCACCGTCACTCATCGTCCGCCACGGACGCGACGATCCGTTGCCGCCGCTCGAGAAGCTGACCTTGTAGCTGCTGCCCACCGAGCAATCGACTAGCACCGCCTGGTTCACCGCCTGGAACTGGGTGACGAGCGGCGCGGTGCCGAAGCTGACGTTGGGCGCGCTGATCCGGCAGTCGGCGCTCACCACCAGCGTCACCTGGATGGTCGAGGTGCCGGTGCCCGTTTCATAGAACAGGCAGACGAGGCCGGCGACGTCCACGCCGTTGCACACCTTCCAGCTCCACTGAACGGTCAGCGTGTCGGTGTAGGTGCCGGCCGGGATGTTCGGCGCGGCGGTGAGCTTGGCGTAGAGCGGCGGCGCGAAGCTGTTCGGATTGAGGATGTTGAGCAGCGAGAGCAGGGTCGTGTTGTAATAGTCGATCGTCCCGCCCTGGGTGTAGGCGTAGTTGAAGCTCTGGTCGGCGGCGACCTGGAAGGGGATGCTGCCGCCCGACGCGCTCTTCAGCGTGAAGCCGTTGAGGCTGGTCATCGTGGCACGCGCATAGCCGGTGCCGAGGATGTTGAGCACCGATCCGGTGCAGGTCAGCCCCGCCTTGCCCGAGATGCTCGCCACCGAACTCGATTTCACGTCGTAGGTCGATCCCGCCGCGAAGCCGAGCGCGGGCGAAGAAACCAGGCAGGTCGCGTTCGCGGCGCCGGCGATGCCGAGCGCGAGCAGCAAAGCGGAAAGCAGGCGGATCAGACGCATGGTACCGGACCGATCTGGGCGAGCGCCTTGGCGTTCGCGGGGAGGGTGACGTGCGCGCGGCAGGTGCCGTCGCGGGTGGTGATGGCGAGGTCGGTCTCGGGCCTGATGTCCTCGATGAAGGCGATGCCGTCCCAGCCCACTTCGCTGTCGGCGGCACCCTCGCGCGCGACGCGGCTGCCGGCGGCGAGCGGCTTGCCGTCGCGCCCGACCAGGGTGACGGTGGCGCTGCGGATGCTCCGCACGGTCATTTTCACCACCGCGCCGGTGCCCTGGCGGAAGGAGAGGCGCTGCTCCACCGCCGCCGCGACGTGATCGGCCGAGAGGTTCAGCGTGTCGATCGCGAAGCGGCCGACATGGTAGGAGGTGATCTGCGGCACGAAGAGATGGCCGTTGCGGTCGGTCTTGCCGAGCGGCTGGTTCTCGTAGGAAACGGGCACGCCCGCGACACCGCCGGTCGAGACGACGGCGAAGGCATCGTCCACCTGGTTGGCGGCGAACACGCTCTTGTCCATCAGTACCAGCGAGCCGGTAGCGCCGACCCAGCCCGAGCGCTGGCCGGGGGTGAAGGAACCGCCGGCCTGCAGCTCCATCGAGTCGGTCCGCCACGTCGCGGTGCCCTGGCCGTAGACGCGTCCGTCCTCGTCGCCGGCCAGCGTCGCGTTGAGGCCGAAGCCGCCCTGCGTCGGCACCGAGCGGGCATAGTCGACCTGCGCCAGCGTGCCGCGTCCGCGATCGTGGGTGACGCCGGCCGAGACGCTGTTGCGGCCGAAGGGGATGATCAGGCGCAGCTGCGCGCTGGTGCTGTGCTGCACGAAATCATGGTCGGCGCTGACGAACAGGCTGGCGAAGCGGCCGATCGGGCGCGAATAGGAAACGGACGCGATGCGCGTATGCGCGTGGCCCAGCGTCATGCCGTCGATGAAGGCGGCGCCGATGCTGCCCTGGTGCGGGATGTTCACCGTCGCGATGACGCGATCGGCGCGCTTCGTGCCGGCGTAGTTGGCGAGATCGAAGGTGCCGAGGTCGCGATAGCCGGTGCTGCGCTGGTCATGCTCGGCCGAGATCGAGAAGCGGCGCGCAGTGTAGCTGTAGCCGACCGTCCATTGCGTGCCGGTGCGGCCCTCGCTGCGGCTGGTTGCGGCGGAGACGTTGAGCGTGCCGAAACGGCCGGGCGCGAAGACGATGCCGGCACCGGCGAGCGCCAGCCGCCGCGTCGCCTCGCCATGCGCCTCGACCGTCAGATGCTGGGTGAGGCCGCGCCGGATCGTGCCGCTGGCGGTGAGCGCGCCGTAATCGAAATTCTTCAGGCCATAGCCCTGCCGCAGGAAGCCGATCTCGCCCGCGACATCGAGCAGGCCGGGCTTCAGCAGCGTCGAGGAGACATAGAAGGGGATGGTGGTCGCGATCTGGCGGCCGACCGCATCGGTGGTGACGATCGTCGCCTGGCCGGCGCCGTTCACCACCGGCATGTTGTCCAGCACGAAACGGCCGGGCTGCACGTCGGCGCTCTGCTGGCGATAGCCGTCGACGAACAGGTCCACCGCCGAGGGGATGGCGGCCTTGCCGGCGAAGCTCGGCAGCGGGGTGGTGATGAGATCGGGCCGCACCTGATAGTCGCGCGCGATCTGCAGGCCGCCGAGGCGCACCGAGGTGGTCCACGGCAGCGACTGGGTGATGAGGTCGCCGGCGGTGAAGGCGAGCGCGTGATTCTCGTCCACGTAGCGGTAGCGCGTGTCGTAGCGCAGATAGCCGGTCTTGATGCCGGTGCCGGTGCGCAGCGTGCCATTATTGGAGAAGGTGCCGAACGGGCCGAAGACGCGCTGCTCGGTCCACAGCGAGGCGGTGGTCGTGCCGTCGCCGGTCTGCACATAGGCGTCGTAGTTCAGCATCGCGCCGACATTGGCGACGGTAGCGGCGCGTTCGCGTGCGAAAGGCGAGATATGGTTGGTCGGCAGCAGGTCCGGCGAGACGTCGAGCCGCAGTGTCTGCCCGGCGGCGTCGTAGCTGGACTGCACGCCGCGGATCTGGGCGACGTCGACCGGGCCGTCCCCCGCGACGTTCAGCCCCGCCTTGCGCAGCAGCGCGGCGTCGACGAGATTGTGGCCGCCGGCCGAGCGCATCGGCACGATCTCTCCCCCCGCCTGCCCGTTGAGCACCAGCTCGACGAACAGGGGCTGGTCCGCCTGCATGGCCTCGAAGGCGGGCAGCGCGGCGGCGAAAGCCGGTCGCGCGCCCGCCAGCCCCAGGGCCAGCAGGAGGAAGGAGAGATGACGGATCATGAAAGCGTCGTCAGGCGGTTGGTGCCAGGGTGGTGTCGGTGCCGTTGGCGTTGACCACGACGATGCCGTTGGGGGTGCCCTCCGGCAGCGGCCAGCGCATCGTCGAGCCGCCCAGCACGTAGCCGACCAAGCCGGCATTGACGGTGAAGTCCCTGGCGCCATTCTGGATGCGCAGGTTGATCAGGCGCGCGTGGCGCTGGCCGAGATTGGCGATCTCCGCGTAACGCTTGCCGTCGATCACGACGAGCCGCGCGCGCAAAGTCGGCGTCGCGGCAATCTCTCCATCATAGGTGAAGAGCGGGATCGAATAGCGCATCTGCACCGCGAGCTGGGCGCTCGCGACGTTGGGCTTGGAGGGATCGACCGGCGGCGGCAGTTCGTCGATCAACAGGCGGTAGCTGTGCTCGGCCGGGGTCGTGCCGGTGTCGCGGCGCAGGACGCGGATCAGCTGGCGCTGGCCGGGCGCGACGTTGGCGATCGGCGGCGAGGTGACGACCTCGTCCTGGCGCGCATATTGATCCTCGTTACCGGCCTGGCTCCAGCCGAGCGAGCGGACCTGTAGCGTGACGGGCTGCTGCCCACGATTTTCGACCCACAAAGCGGTGGCTGTCTGGCCGGCGGCGATGATGGGGTCGACCGGCCACAGCACGACGGCGGCGGCATGGGCCTGTGTCATCGGTGCGGCGGCGAGGAGGGCGGTGAGGGCAAGTGTGCGAAGCATCGGGGGCTACTCCGGTTGAGGAAAAAGGATGGGCGCTACCAGCTGAGCGTGACGCGCACCGTGTCGGCATAGGCGCCAGCTCGGGTGGCGCCGGCCAGGGTGGCCTTGGCGACGATGGGGACGGACAGATGCGAGGTGCCGACCGGGAAGGAGAGCGCGATCGCGTTGGTCGTCCACGGCACGTTCGAGCCGTTGGCGTAGAGCAGGTACGGAACCGTGCTCGTCCCGCTGGCGAGTTGGCGAACACCGCCCGTCGTGGGGGTGAGGCCGGTATCGGCGGTGACGGAGGCGGTCATGCCGGGGGTGCAGTCGATCTGGAGGCCGGCCTGACCGCTCTGGAGCAGGCTGGCCTGCACGGTCGCGGTGGACACGCCGGACACGGTGCCGAGGTCGATACTGCCCCAGCTGCTGCCGCCCGACGTGGTGACCGAGCAGCCGTTGGCTACGACGGCCGAGACCTGAAAGCTCTTCGAGGTCTCGGCCGTGGCCGGCGCGGCGCCGAGCCCCCCGGCGAGGGCACCCGCCAGCATCGCCGCGGCCATGCGATAGGCAACCGGCATGGCCGCTGTCCCGCGTTACGCTACGATTACCAGGCCACCGTCACCTGCACGGTATCGGTGTAGGCGCCGGCGGCAAGAACGGCGCCGTTGCTGCTCACGCGGCCGTAGATCGGCACGTTGAAGGCGGTCGAGGTGGCGGTGCCGAGGCTGATCGCCTGGCCGATGCCGATCTCGTTGGTGCGGCCGCTGTCGCTGTAGAGGTGATAGGCAAGCTTGTTCGCACCCGAAGCCATGTAGTGCAGGCCGCCCGCGTCGTTCGCGCCCGAGCCGACGGTCAGCGTGGGGGACGAGCCGGGCGAGCAGAGGATCGAGAGGCCGGAGCCGCCGCCGGTAGCGACCATCGAGGCATCGGTGTTGCCGAACAGGCCGGGCTGGTCGGCGAAGGCGAGCGCGCCGACCTGGCCGAGATTGGCGGCGATCGAGGTCGCCCCGTTCACCGCGCAGGCGGCCGTGACGTTGAGCGAAACGGCGATCGTACCGGTGGAGGAACCCGCCGCCTGGGCAGGCGACATGCCGACAGTGGCGACGGCAACGGCGGCGATCAGGGTACCCGGAAGGCGGAGGCGATGGATGGCGTTGAACATCGTGAAGGTCCTGTTGAAGCGCGTGACAGGAGGCACAGGACGCCCGCAACCTTAACGAAAACTTCCCGGCATGGCGGCCTTGCGGGCCGGTTAGACCAGGGTGGAAGAGGGGCTTAGACCGAGGTGGGAGGCCGGATTAGACCGAAGTCGGACGGCGGCTAGACCGGCGTCGAACTCAGGCGGCCGGCGTGTCGATCTGCCGGATCGCCCGGCGCGCGGCGATTCGGGCACCGTCCCAGGCCGATTCGTCCCCCTCGGAAACGGCCAGCCAGGCCTGCGAAACCTCGACGAAGCCGAGCGTGCCGCTGATCCCGGCGATCTTGTGCGCGCGCGCGCGCCGTTCGGCGGCCGGCTCGTCGGCGGCCAGCGCATCGACCAGTTGGCTGCGGAACCGCGCCAGCAGCCCCGCAATCTCCGCCTCGCCGAAGATCGCGATCAGAGGGGCGGCCGGTGAAGGCCCACCATGCGGTCGCCACGGATCGATTGCGGCGAGCAGCGTCTCGGGCGTGAAGGGCTTGGCGATGTGGCCATCCATGCCCGCCGCCCGGCCCCGTTCGATCGCGTCGCCCGGCGGCACGGCGGTGAAGGCGAGGATCGGAGTGGAGGCATTCGGTCCGTCGCCGGCGCGGATCGCGCGCGTCGCCGCGAAGCCGTCGATGCCCGGCATCTGGACGTCCATCAGGATCAGCGTGAAGGCCTGTGCCCGTGCGGCGTTGACCGCTGCTTCGCCACTTTCCGCCTCATCCGGCCGCCACCCGGCGGCCGAAGCGATGCCGCGGGCAAGGCTCCGGTTGGAAGGTTCGTCATCGACGATCAGAATGGAAGGCCTGTTATCCAAACGCCTTATCCGCTCCAGCCACACGTTCGTGCAGCACGGCGCGGCATAGCTTGCTCTAGATTGGCCGTAAATCGACAATTGAAACCAAATCTGCTTTCTGCGACTTCTGTCTAATCGGAACCAGAAAGACTGGTCATGGCAGCGAAGGGGCGTTGCCGGGCCGGAGGCAGGGGTGCTGTGTCAGGGTCAAGATTGTTGCTTGCGGACGACCATCCGCTCATTCGCGAAGGGCTGGCGCTCGCGGCCCGCGTCGCCATGCCCGAGCTCACCATCGACAGCGTCGGCTCGATCGCTGAGGCTGAGGCGATGATCGCCCGGCATCGCGGCTATCGGCTGGCCTTGCTCGATCTGATGCTGCCGGATGCGCGGGGGTTCTCGGGCTTCCTGCGGATCCAGCACGCGCTGGGCGAGACGCCGATCGTCATCGTGTCGGCCCGCCAGCAGCCGGAATTGATCGAGGCGGCGCGCGCGCTCGGTGCCGCCGGTTATCTCTCCAAGGCGCAGCCGCTCGACGAGACGCTGGCGTCGCTGCGCACGATCCTGGGCGGCAAGACGGTGTTTCCGCCGGTCAATGCCAGGATGCAGGCCGATGTCGGCGATGCGCGCGAGCGCATCTCGGATCTGTCCGGCGCGCAGTTGCGCGTGCTGATGGCGCTGGCCGACGGACGGCTCAACAAGCAGATCGCCGGCGATCTCGGCGTCACGGAGGCGACGATCAAGGCGCATCTGACCGCTATCTTCCGCAAGCTGGGCGTCAACAATCGTACCCAGGCGATCCTCGCGATCCAGCCCCTGCTCGCCGAACAGGCGGACGACAGCCAGTGACATCTGGCGCCGGCGAGCGCGCGGCCGACTCGCCGCGTCCGCCGTCGCGCGTGCGTTATGTCGCGGTCGGTGTGCTGGGGCCGCTGGCGCTCATCCTGCTCGCGCTCTGGTTCGGCATCCAGATCCGGCAGCTGGACACAATGCGGTCGATGGTGCGTGCGTCCTACGACAAGCGCTTCACCGCGACCGACCTGATCCGGGGCCTCGATGAGGCGGAGAGCGCGCAGCGCGGTTATGTCATCACCGGCGATACCGCGTTTCTGGGTGCTTATGATGCCTCGCACAAGAAATCGCTCGACAGCCTGGGCGATCTTCGGGGGCTCTACGTGTCCAGCCCGGACCAGATCGCTCGGCTGGATCGGCTTGGCGGGTTGATCGATGCCAAGTTCGCCGAGATGGCGCATGTGATCGGTGTCCGCCGCTCGGCCGGCGGGGGCGCTGCAGGCGCGCTGGTGACGAACCGCCAGGGCGTCGTGCTGATGCGGGAGGTGCGCGGCCTCGTCGCCGCGCTCGGCAATGCCGAGCAATCGACGCTGGCGGACCGGCTCGGCTCCGTGCGTAGCTACTTTCAGGCGATGCGCACCTTCGTGTGGATTTCGATGCTGGTCGCCGGCATCGCGCTGCTGGTCGCCTTGTGGTTCGTGTGGCGTGCGCAGACGGCGCGCTATCGTGTGGAACAGGAGGCCCATGCCGCCGCCGCCCGGCAGCGCGCGATCTTCGCGAGCACGATCGACGCGCTTCTGATCCTCGACGAGAGCGGCCGCATCCGCATGGCAAATGCGGCCGCGGGGCGGATGCTGGGATACGCGCCGGAGGAGCTGATCGACCGCGACGGTTCGACGATATTGGGTGTGTCCGAGGGCGATGGCGATTTCCACGCGCGGATGGGCCTGCGCGATGGCGCGCTGGCGCAACCCAACCGGCTGGATCGCACGGTGCGGCATCGCGACGGCCACACCATTCCGATCGATATCGCGCTCGGCCTGATGGAATTGCCCGGCGAGGTCCACATTGTCGCGTCGTTGCGCGATATATCCGAACGCAAGGCGATGGAGCGGCTGAAGGACGAGTTCGTCAGCACCGTCAGCCACGAATTGCGCACACCGCTGACTTCGGTGGTGGGATCGCTTGGCCTGCTGCGCTCCGGTTCGGTGGGCGAGCTGCCCGACGCGGCGCGCCGCCTGGTCGAGATCGCGGAGAACAATTCGCGCCGCTTGATCCGGCTGATCAACGATATCCTCGATATAGAGAAGATCGGCTCCGGCCGGATGCACTTCGACAGCGTGCCGCTCGACGTCGCGCGGATGCTCGACCAGGCGATCGATGGCAGCCGGGGTCTCGCCTCCACCAAGCAGGTCCGGCTGGAGCTGGAGGCAGCGGAACGGCCGCTGATCGTGCAGGGCGATGCCGATCGCCTGCTCCAGGTCGTCACCAACCTGCTGTCCAACGCGGTGCGTTTCTCGCCCGAAGGCGGCACCGTCCGCGCCTCGCTCACCCGCGACGGCGACAATGCGGTCGTCGCGATCGAGGATGAGGGGCCTGGTGTTCCCGCCGATTTCCGCGACCGTATCTTCGAGCGCTTCAGCCAGGCGGGCGACGGTGCGGCGATGAGCGGCGGCACCGGCCTCGGCCTCGCCATCTCGCGCGAGATCGTGCTCGCCCATCAGGGCCGAATCTGGTTCGGCGAAGCGCCGGGCGGCGGTGCCCGCTTCACCTTCTCGCTGCCGCTGCCGCCCCCCGATCCGCGCACGGAAAGCGGCGCCCGCCCGCGCATCCTCGTCTGCGAGGCGAATGTTCAGGCGGCGGAGATCGTGCGCGGCATCCTCGAGCGCGAAGGCTGCCTCGTCGATTGCGTGGCGACCGCGCGCGAGGCGCAGCAGGCGGCACGTACCGGCCGCTATGACGGCTTCATCCTTGATGTCGCGCTGCCCGACGAGAACGGGCTTGAGGTGGTGCGCGCGCTCCGCCGCCGGGCCGACACGCGGCTGCTGCCGATCATCGTCGTCTCGGGCATCGTCGATCCGCAATCAGCCGGCGCGGCGGCGCTGGAGGTGATCGACTGGATCGACAAGCCCGTCGATCAGGAGCGGCTGATCCGCGCGGTCCGCCGCGCCGTCGAACATAGCGCGACGACCCGGCCGACCCTGCTGCATATCGACGACGATCTCGACATGCTGGAGGTGACCGCCACCGCGCTCGCCGAACAGGGACGGATGCTGCGCGCCACCACCGTCGCCTCGGCGCGGGAATTGCTCGGCCAGCAGACACCCGACATCGTCATCCTCGATGTCGCGCTGCCCGATGGGTCGGGGCTTGAGCTGTTGCCCGATCTTCTGCTTGCGGACGGCACGGCCATCCCTACGATCATCTATTCCGCCACCGACGTGCTGCCGGAAGTCCGGGGG
Organism: Sphingomonas oryzagri; assembly: GCF_029906645.1. NCBI lineage: Bacteria > Pseudomonadati > Pseudomonadota > Alphaproteobacteria > Sphingomonadales > Sphingomonadaceae > Sphingomonas > Sphingomonas oryzagri. The sequence goes on along the minus strand of NZ_JARYGZ010000001.1, from coordinate 2,808,876 downwards.
CAGGTCGACGCGGTGCTGGTCAAGTCACGTCGTTCCCTGCCCAATCTCGCCCAGACGATCCGCCGGCTGCTGGCCAGCGTATCAACAACGGACGCCCGATGAGCGCACCCATCCGAATCCTGTGTGTCGATGACGAGCATGACATCCGCACCATCGCGACGATGTCGCTGGGCTTGGATCCGGCGATGGAGGTGCGTTCGGCCGGCTCGGGCACGGAGGCGCTGGCGATGCTCGAAGCGGGGGACTGGCGGCCGGACGTTGCGCTGCTCGACGTGATGATGCCGGGCATGGACGGCCCGACCCTGCTGGCCGAGATTCGGGCGCGTCCCGCCATCGCGGGCCTGCCGGTGATCTTCATGACGGCGCGCGCCCGCCAGTCCGACGTCGATGCCTATCGTGCGCTGGGCGCCAATGGCGTGATCGTGAAGCCGTTCGATCCGATCGAGCTGGCGAAGCAGGTTCGCGCGCTGATCGGATAAGGTCAGCCCGCCTCGCGCACGCGCTCGTGGTGGCGGATCACCTCGTCGATGATGAAGCGCAGGAACTTCTCGGAGAAATCGGGATCGAGATGCGCGGACTGGGCGAGGCTGCGCAGCCGCGCGATCTGCTCCTCCTCGCGGCTCGGATCGGCCGGCGGCAGCTTGGTCTCGGCCTTGTAGCGGCCGACCGCCTGCGTCACCTTGAAACGCTCCGCCAGCAGGAAGACGAGTGCCGCGTCGATATTGTCGATACTCTCGCGATAGCGCTTCAGCGTCTCGTCGGTCATGCGGTCCGTCCCGGTGCCGTTTGCAGGAAAAGTCGCGGCTCTCTTCGCGGGCGGGCGCCTGACATGCAAGCCCAGCTTGCCTTTACCCGCGTCAAGCGCCAGAGGGGCGCGACATGACCGCGACCGTTCACACGCTCCACCCCGGCGCGCCGACGCCTTCGCTCGATCCGCTGGTGTCGCTGATCGCGTCGGACATGAATCAGGTCAATTCGGTGATCCTCGCGCGGATGCAGAGCGAGGTGCCGCTGATCCCCGAACTGGCCGGCCACCTGATCGCGGGCGGCGGCAAGCGGATGCGGCCGATGCTGACGCTGGCCTGCGCCAGGCTGCTCGGTTACGGCGGTACGCGCCACCACACGCTCGCCGCGACGGTGGAGTTCATTCACACCGCCACCCTGCTGCACGACGACGTGGTCGACGGCTCGGGAATGCGGCGCGGCAAGCGCACCGCCAACCTGATCTGGGGCAATCCGGCGACCGTGCTGGTCGGCGATTTCCTCTTCTCGCGCTCGTTCGAACTGATGGTCGAGGACGGCAGCCTGCGGGTGCTGCGCATCCTCTCGGGCGCGTCGGCGATCATCGCCGAGGGTGAAGTGGCGCAGCTCACCGCGCAGCGCCGGATCGAGACCGACGAGGATCGCTACCTCCAGATCATCGATGCCAAGACCGCCGCTCTGTTCGCCGCCGCCTGCCGCATCGCCGCGGTGGTCGCGGAGCGGAACGAGGAGGACGAGCTGGCGCTCGACAGCTATGGCCGCAATCTCGGTATCGCCTTCCAGCTGGTCGACGACGCGATCGACTATGCCTCGGACGGCACGACGATGGGCAAGGATACGGGTGACGATTTCCGCGACGGCAAGGTCACGCTGCCCGTGATCCTGGCGCATGCGCGGGGCGACGAGGTGCAGCGCCGCTTCTGGAAGGATGCGATCGAGGGCCGGCGTACGTCCGATGCGGATCTCGCCCATGCGATCGAGTTGCTGGAACAGACCGGCGCCGTCGCCGACACGCTCGCCCGCGCGCGCCATTACGGCCAGCGCGCGATCGCGGCACTGGGGCGCTTCCCCGACGGTCGCGCCAAATCGGCGCTGATCGAGGCCGTCGAGTTCGCGGTGGCGCGCGCCTACTAGAAACCGCGCCTCGCTCGACGCGTTATGTCCTCATGGACGATACGCAACGAGAGGGCCGCGAACTGGTCGATGAGGTGCGCGAAGCGGCGGCGCGGCACAAGGTGAGCTGGGGCCTGCTGGTGCCCAGCCCCTATGTGGTCGATCTCGGCGCCGAGCATGTCGAGGAAATGGCCTATCAGGACATGGCCGAGGCCAAAAGCCGCCTGCGCGACCATATCTGCACGACCTACGGGATCACGGCGGCGGAACTGTGCAGCCTCGCGAACGCGTGACGATGGTTGGAAACGGGCAGCGAGCCGCCTAATCGGGGCGGGTGACCGATCTTCCCATTCATGCTGTCCTGCCTGATCTGATCGCCGCCCTGCGCGGGCGCTCGTCGGCGGTGCTGGTCGCGCCTCCGGGTGCGGGCAAGACGACGGCAGTGGCGCCGGCGCTACTGGGCGAGCCGTGGTGTGAGGGCGAGATCCTGCTGCTCTCGCCCCGCCGCCTCGCCGCGCGCGCCGCTGCCGAGCGGATGGCGCAGCTGGCGGGCGAGCCGGTCGGCAGGACCTTCGGTTACGCCACCCGCCTCGATACCAAGCGCTCCGCCACGACGCGGGTGACGGTGCTGACCGAGGGGATCTTCCGCAACCGTATCCAGGCCGATCCCGAACTGGCGGGCGTGTCGGCGGTGCTGTTCGACGAGGTGCACGAACGCAGCCTCGACAGCGATTTCGGGATGGCCCTGGCGCTCGATGCGCAAGGGGCGCTCCGGCCCGATCTCAGGCTGGTGGCGATGTCGGCGACGCTCGATGGCGAGCGTTTCGGGCGGCTGATGGGGGAGGGCGTGGCCCTGGTCGAGAGTGCGGGGCGCAGCTTCCCGATCGAGCATCGCTATATGGGGCGAGACTCGACGCAGCGGATCGAGGATGCGGTCGCCGCTGCCTGCCGGCAGGCGCTGGCGGACGGGGCCGAGGGTGGCATCCTCGCCTTCCTGCCCGGCGTCGCCGAGATCGAGCGCACGGCCGAGCGGCTGGATCGCCTGCCGCCGAACGTGGTCCTTCACCGCCTCCATGGCAGTCTCGATCCCGCCGAGCAGCGCGGGGCCATCTCGGCGGCACCGCCGGGCACGCGCAAGCTCGTTCTCGCCACGTCGATCGCGGAGACCAGCCTGACGCTCGACGGCGTGCGGATCGTCGTCGATTCGGGGCTGGCGCGGCGCCCGCGTTACGATCGCGCGGCGGGGGTGACGCGGCTCTCGACCGAGCGGGTCAGCCAGGCGGCGGCGACGCAGCGCGCGGGCCGGGCGGGCCGGCAGGCGCCGGGCGTGGTCTATCGCCTGTGGGAGCAGGCCGCGACCGCCGGCCTGCCGCCCTACGACCCGCCCGAGATACTGGAGGCGGATCTTTCGGCGCTGCTGCTCGATTGCGCCATCTGGGGTGTCGCTGATCCTTCCGATCTCCGCTGGCTCGATTCACCGCCGGCCGCCGCGGTGTCCGAGGCGCGGACCCGGCTGACGGCGCTCGGCGCGATCGACGCGGATGGCCGGCCGACCGCGCACGGCAAGGCGATCGCCGCGCTGCCTCTGTCGCCGCGCCTCGCGCATATGCTGGTCGCTGCCGCCCCGCTCGGACTGGGCGAGGTGGCGGCGGAGGTGGCAGTGCTGATCTCCGAGCGCGGGTTGGGCGGCGATTCGGCCGATCTCTCACATCGTCTCCAGCGCTGGCGCGGCGAGCGCGGCAGGCGGGCCGAAGCGGCGCGGGGGTTGGCACGGCGATGGGCGAAGCTGACGCCGCCGGCACAATCCGTCCGCGTGGAGGGAGCGGAAGGCCTCTGCGTCGCGCTGGCCTATCCCGATCGCATCGCCCGGCGCCGCGATTCCTCGGGCGAGGCATGGGCCAGCGTCGGCGGGCGCGGGTACAAGCTCGATCCGCTCTCGCCGCTGGCGCGCGAAGAATGGCTCGCCGTCGCCGAGACGCAGGGGATCGCCGCCGGTGCCCGCATCCTGTCCGCCGCGCCGATCGACCGGCCCGCGATCGAGCAGCTGTACGGCGACCGTATCGCCGGGGTCCGCTCTGTCCGCTTCGATCCCGCGACCGGCGGCATCGTCGCGACCCGCGAGCGTCGGCTCGGCGCGCTGCGGCTCGGCGGCGGGCCGGACGACAGGCCCGATCCCGTCGCCATCGCCGCCGCGCTTCTGGAGGGCGTGCGGGCGAACGGTCTCGACAAACTGCCATGGCCCGAGGGCGCCGCACGCCTGCGCGAGCGGGCCGCCTTCGCGCGCCGCTTCGACGAATCGCTGCCCGATCTCTCCGACGAGGCGCTGATCGCGACCCTCGACGACTGGCTACCCGCACTGCTCGAAGGCCGGAGGCGCCTCGATATGATCCCGCCGGGCGATCTTGCCGGTGCCCTGCAGGGGCTGCTCGGCTGGGAGGGCGGCCGGACCGTCGACCGACTCGCGCCCGATCGCCTTGCGACGCCTGCCGGCAGCTCGCACCCGATCGACTATGCTGCGGACGGCGGCCCCACCGCCGAGATGCGACCGCAGGCCTTGTTCGGGTTGGCAATCCACCCGACCGTCGGCGACGGGCGCGTGCCGCTGATCCTCTCGCTCACCTCGCCCGCCGGGCGGCCGATCCAGACGACGCGCGACCTGCCGGGCTTCTGGGCGGGAAGCTGGGCGGCGGTCGCCAAGGAGATGCGTGGCCGCTACCCGCGCCACCCCTGGCCCGACGATCCCGCCGCCGCCGATCCGACGCTCCGCACCAAGAAGGCATCCCAACGCACTTGACGCGCGCCGCTGCGCTGCGGCATCGGAACCTCCAGGCATTTCGAGGAATTTCGCATCATGGCCGCGCGCATCTACCAGCGGATCAAGAACGCCATGCAGTCGGGCCGCGCCCGCGTCGGCACCTGGACGCTCGAGTTCGAGCCGGCCGAGGCGAAGAAGCCCGATCCGCTCACCGGCTGGGCAGGTTCTGGCGACACCAAGGATCAGGTGCGCCTGACTTTCCCCTCGCTGGAGGCGGCCAAGGCCTATGCCGACCAGTACGGCATCCCGGCGACCGTCGTCGCGGGCCACGATCGCTCGCTCAAGCTGCAGGCCTATGCCGACAATTTCTCGGTCGGCCCGATCACGCCGGCGGGCGAGTAACCTCTAGGCGCCGGCGAGAATCCCGGCGCCGAGCAGCGTCAGCAGCTTCACGTCCATGATCGTGCCGTCCGCGCGTCTGGCCGCGACGAAATCCGCAATGTCGGCCAGCGGTACGCGGTGGACGGTGATGTTCTCGCCCGGCACCCCGCCACCGTCACCCACCTTGGTCAGCCCGACCGCGCGGACCAGCGAGAAGGTTTCGGAGACCATGCCCGGCGAGGAGGCGAATTCGCCGATCACCTCGATCCGGTCCGGCCTGTAGCCGGTCTCTTCCTCCAGTTCGCGCGCGGCGGAGGCTTCTACCGTCTCGCCTTCGCTACCGGCCTCGTCGCCGATCAGGCCGGCGGGCAGCTCCAGGCAGTTGCGCCCGAGCGGCACGCGATATTGCTCGACCAGCAGGACATGCCCATCGTCGACCGCGACGATCACCGCCGCGCGGATGCCGCGTGCGCGGCCGACATATTCCCACCGCCCGCGCTGCCTGGCGGTAATGAACTTGCCCTGCCAGCGGATTTCTTCAGGCGCGTCTGCATCGGGATAGCTCATAACAGTATCAGGCGGTCCGGTAGCTCGTTGGTGTCGTCGGCGGAGCGCGGGAAATGCTCGGCCAGGACCTGCCCGATCTTTTCGATCGAGGCCACCATCCCGTCGCCGGGGCGGTCGTCCTTCACCGCCTCGATCAGGGCGGCCATCGCTTCGCCCCATGTCTCGGGCGTCACCTTGGCGTTGATCGCGGCATCGGCGATGATCTCGGCGCGATGCTCGGCAAGGCTGAGGTAAAGCAAGACGCCGGTCCTGGCGCGCGTGCGGTTCTCGGTGGCGAGGCGGAACAGCAGCAGCGCGCGGCGGCGCACGCGGCGCGCCTTGGTGCCGTCTGGGGTCAGCGCGAGGCGGATCGGGCGGATCCCGAACAGCCAGCGCGCGACGAGGAACTGGACGGCGAGCCCGAACAGCAGGATCGCGATCAGTTCGCCCGCCGTCCACGGCACCCAGCCGCCCACCGCCATGTCGAGCAGCAGGATCAGCCGCCCCGGCATCGCCGCGACGATCGCGACGGCGAGGAACAGGGCCAGCACCGCCCAGTGGAGCACGACATCGTTGTAGCTGTCCGATTCGGCAGCGAGCACGGTGACGATCTCGCCGTCGCTCGACGCCTCGGCGGCGGTTACGGCGGCGGCGATGCGCTGCTGGTCGGCTGCGGAGAAGGTCACGGACGTCATCTCACCAGCTCCCCGAAGCGCCGCCGCAGCCGCCGAAGCCGCCACCGCCGCCGGTGAAGCCGCCGTCACCCCAGCCGCCGCCACCGCCGGAATCGGAGGAGCCGCCACCCCAGCCCCCGCCCCCGCCGCTCCAGCCGCCGCCACGGCTGTTCATCAGGCTTTCCGCCGCCCACAGCCAGATCGGCCAGTCCGAGCCGCCGTAGCGCCTGCCGTAGCGGGCACGCCGCATGAAGCCGCCGATCACCACCCAGGCGATCACGATCAGCCAGAAGATCAGCGCCCCCGGCACCCCGCTGTTGGAGGACCGCTTATGCTGCTTGTCCCACGCGGCGACGGCGGCGTTTTCCTTGGCGCGGGCCTGATCGTCGGGCAGCGACAGCAATTCGATGATGGCGTCCGCGCCGGCATCGATGCCGGCAGGCATATCGCCGGACTTGAACGCCGGCACGATCTTCGAATTGATGATGACGCTCGAATAGGCGTCGGTCAGCACGCCTTCGAGACCGTAGCCGACCTCGATACCCACCTTGCGCTCGTTGGGCGCGATCAGGAGGATGGCGCCGTTGTCTGCTCCCTTGAGGCCGACGCCCCACGTTCGCAGCAACTGGACGCCATATTGCTGGATCTCCTGATCCTCGAGGCTGGAGACGGTGGCGACGACCAGCTGGCGATGCGTCTTCTGCTGGAACGCCTCCAGCTTCTGCTCCAGCGCGGCCTTGCGGTCGGCGGGGAGGATGTTGGCCTGATCGACCACCAGACCGGTGAAGGCCGGGAAGGTCAGCGCCTGCGCGGGCGTGGCGATCAGTGCCAGCAGGGCGAGCAGAACGCCAGCCAGCCACCTCGTCACCCCGGCGAAGGCTGGGGCCTCGATGGGGCGGGCGCCGTGCCAGCCGCCTGAGATGCCGGCTTTCGCCGGCATGACGGGGAGGGGGGACATCACCTTGGCCTCAGAACTTCACGGTCGGCGCGGTCTCTGCGTTTGGGCTGGTGGCGGTGAAGGGGGTGATCGGCTTGGCGCCGTAGACCACCTTGGCGGTGATGCTGTCCGGGAAGGTGCGGATGCGCGTGTTGTAGGCCTGCACCGCCGAATTGTAGTCCGACCGCGCGACCGCGATCCGGTTCTCCGTGCCCTCCAGCTGCGATTGCAGGGCCAGGAAGTTCTGGTCGGCCTTCAGGTCCGGATAGGCCTCGTTGACCGCCAGCAGCTTGCCGAGCGCGCCGCTGAGCTGGTTCTGCGCATCCTGGAACTGCTTCATCTTGTCCGGATTGCTGATGTCGTCGCCGGTGACGGTGATCTGCGTCGCCTTGGCGCGCGCATCGACCACGGCGGTCAGCGTCGATTGCTCGTGCGCGGCATAACCCTTCACCGTGCTGACCAGATTGGGGATCAGGTCGGCGCGGCGCTGATACTGGTTCTGCACGTCGGCCCACTTGGCCTTGGCATTCTCCTCGGCGGTGGGGATGGCGTTGACCCCGCACCCGGCCAGCGCGAGCGCGGCGAAGGGGGCTGCGAGAGTCAGGCGGCGGCGAAGCATCATGATCGAAACACTCCCAAGCGTCTGGTGAAGCTAATACAGTTGCCGATCTGCGCCAGCAAGTTACGCCCTTGCTCGCGCGTTTCAAATCGTTAACCTCGATTATGAGTCTGGCGTAGTGGAGGGCGAGCCATGTTGAAGGAATTCAAGGCGTTCATCATGCGGGGTAATGTCCTCGACCTCGCGGTCGCGGTCATCATCGGCGCCGCGTTCGGCAAGATCGTGACCTCGCTGACCGAGGACGTGCTGATGCCGCTGATCGGCAAAATCTTCGGCGGGCTCGATTTTTCGGGCTATTTCCTGATCCTCTCGCCGGAGAAGGTGCCCGCCGCGCTGCAGGGATCGAGCGACTATGCCGCGCTCAAGAAGGCCGGCGTGCCGCTGCTCGGTTATGGCGAGTTCATCACCCAGGCGGTGAACTTCCTGATCGTCGCCTTCATCATCTTCCTGATCATCAAGGGCGTGAACAAGGCGATGACGCTCACCGCCAAGGAGCAGGCGGCGACGCCGGAGGCGCCCGCGCCGGATTCGGCCGAGGTGATCCTGCTGCGCGAGATCCGGGATTCGCTGAAGGCCCGGCCCTGATCCAGCCACCGGCGCGTCACGCGCCGCCGTTATAAATGGGACGCCCCGTTCACCGGCCATTCCGGTGGCGGGGCGTATCCGTTTGTGCCGGAGATACCCCATGCGCCTGTTGCTTGCCCTGCTGATCGCCGCGTTGGCCGTGCCCGCGTTCGCCGTGCCGGTAGCGCCGGAAGCGCCCACCGGGCCGGAAGTCTCGATTCCCTTCTTCGGGCAGGACGGCTGGAGCGACTACCGCATCGACGGCTCACGCGGCATTTACCTCGTCTCCAAGACCGACGGGAAATGGTACTATCTCCACGTCCAGCCCAAATGTTCGCGATTGGCGCAGGCGCAGTCCTTTTCGGTGGATACAGCCGGGCCGGGCGGGCCGCTCGACAACAAGGCGGCGATCGTCGTCGAGGGGCAGCGCTGCCTGCTCTCCTCGGTCACCCGCTCGCCGGTGCCGCCGGGCTACAGGACGCTCAAATAGCCCTGTAGCTTCTCGCCCGTTCGCACTGAGCGAAGTCGAAGTGCAGCCAAGGCGCGCATGGCCTTCGACTTCGCTCAGGCCGAACGGATGTTGGGATTTGCTTGCTCCCATGATCGGCGCGCCCTAGGGCGCCCGCCCCATGACGCAGGACAAGACCGCCCTCCACGGCTGGCTCATCATCGACAAGCCGGTCGGCCCCGGATCGACCGACATCGTCTCCAAGGCTAAGCGGGCGCTGCGCGACGGCGGCTATGCCAAGGTGAAGGTGGGCCATGGCGGGACGCTCGATCCGCTGGCCTCCGGTGTCCTTCCGATCGCGCTGGGCGAGGCGACCAAGCTCTCCGGCCGGATGCTGGACGCTGACAAGGCCTATGCCTTCACCGTGAAGTTCGGCGAGCAGACCGACACGCTCGACCTCGAAGGCAAGGTGATCGCCACCTCCGAGGTGCGGCCGACGCTGGCCGAGTTGGAGGCCATGCTGCCGCGCTTCACCGGTCCGATCGAGCAGGTGCCGCCGGCTTATTCGGCGCTCAAGGTGGACGGACAGCGCGCCTACGATCTCGCGCGGGCGGGCGAGGAGGTGGCGCTGGCGAGCAGGAACGTGACGGTTCACTCGCTCGCCATTCAAGAAGAAGACCCTCACCCAACCCTCTCCCGCGAAGGTGGGAGAGGGCAATCTTCTCCTTCTCCCGCCTTCGCGGGCGAATGTCGGGATGAGGGCCTTCTTCTTTCCGAGGCCACCCTGCTCGCCGCCGTCTCCAAGGGCACCTACATCCGCTCCCTCGCGCGCGACATCGCCATCGCGCTCGGCACGGTCGGCCACGTCACCATGCTCCGTCGCATCAAGTCCGGCCCGTTCACGCTGGATCAGGCGATTTCGCTGGACTCTCTGGCCGAACTCGCTAAGGCCCGCACCCTTGAACAGGCACTACTGCCATTGAAGGCAGGGCTGGACGACATCCCGGCTCTCGCCCTCACCCCCGATCAGGCAGGGGCGCTCCGTCAGGGGCGTCCGGTGATCGGGATCGCCAAAACACCGGGCCTCTACTTCGCGACCGCCCAGTCTGTTCCGGTCGCCCTCGTCCAGTCGGACGGGATCGAAGTGAAGGTGGTGCGCGGCTTCAACCTCTAATTACAGGAGTAACACGATGTCGATCACTGCCGAGCGCAAGACCACGGTCATCGAAGACAACGCCCGCGCCAATGGCGACACCGGTTCGCCCGAGGTGCAGGTCGCGATCCTGACCGAGCGCATCAAGAACCTCACCGAGCACTTCAAGACCCACGCGAAGGACAACCATTCGCGCCGCGGCCTGCTGATGCTGGTGAACAAGCGCCGCAGCCTGCTGGACTATCTGAAGAAGAAGGATGTCCAGCGCTACGCCGATCTGATCGGCAAGCTCGGGCTTCGGAAGTAACAAGAGTTTCGGACGGCCCGCCTCTGGCGGGCCGTTTCGCATGGAGGGCATGGCAATCCGGCCAATCGCCCTCGGGAGCCGGACAGGCTCCGAACCGCCGCGGGCCGGCTAGCCCGCAAAGCTGTCCCGGCCGACATCGGGTCGCCGGAGAAGGAAACCAAATGTTCGATACCAAGAAGGTGGAAATCCAGTGGGGCGGCAAGACCCTCACGCTGGAAACGGGCCGCGTCGCCCGCCAGGCCGACGGCGCGGTGCTCGCGACGCTCGGCGAGACGGTCGTGCTGTGCGCCGTCACCGCCGCCAAGTCGGTGAAGGAAGGGCAGGATTTCTTCCCGCTCACCGTCCACTATCAGGAGAAGTATTTCTCCTCCGGCCGCATCCCCGGCGGCTTCTTCAAGCGCGAGCGTGGCGCCACCGAGAAGGAGACGCTCGTCTCCCGCCTCATCGACCGCCCGGTGCGCCCGCTCTTTCCGGAGGGCTTCTACAACGAGATCAACGTCATCGCCCAGGTGCTGAGCTATGACGGCGAGAACGAGCCGGACATCCTCGCGATGGTCGCCGCCTCGGCCGCGCTCACCATCTCCGGCGTGCCCTTCATGGGGCCGATCGGCGCCGCCCGCGTCGGCTACAAGGATGGCGAGTATCTCCTGAACCCGACCGACGCCGACGTCGCCGCCGGTTCGCTCGATCTCGTCGTCGCCGCCACCCAGGACGCGGTGATGATGGTCGAATCCGAAGCCAAGGAGCTTTCGGAAGAGACCATGCTCGGCGCCGTCATGTTCGCGCATGACGCCTGCCGCGAGGTGATCGGCGCGATCATCAAGCTCGCCGAGAAGGCCGCCAAGGATCCGTGGGAGCTGAAGTCGGGCGACGACAACAGCAAGGTCAAGGCCGAGCTGAAGAAGCTGATCGGCAAGGACATCGAGAAGGCCTACAAGCTGGTCGACAAGTCGGCCCGCTCGAACGCGCTGAACGAGGCGCGCGCCAAGGCGAAGGCCGCCATGGCCGACAAGAGCCCGCAGGAGCAGATGGTCGCCATCAAGCTCGTCAAGAAGCTCGAGGCCGAGATCGTCCGCACCGCCATCCTGAAGGACGGCACCCGCATCGACGGCCGCACCACCACCCAGATCCGCCCGATCGTGGCCGAGGCGCACTTCCTGCCGCGCGCGCACGGTTCGGCGCTGTTCACCCGCGGCGAGACCCAGTCTATCTCCACCTGCACCTTGGGCACCAAGGAATCCGAGCAGATGATCGACGGGCTGAACGGCCTGAAGTACGAGCATTTCATGCTCCACTACAACTTCCCGCCTTATTCGGTCGGTGAAGTGGGCCGCTTCGGCGCGCCGGGCCGTCGCGAAGTCGGCCACGGCAAGCTGGCGTGGCGCGCGCTGCACGGCGTGCTGCCGACCAAGGAGGAATTCCCCTACACGATCCGCCTGACCTCCGACATCACCGAGAGCAACGGCTCCTCGTCGATGGCGACGGTGTGCGGCGGTTCGCTGGCGATGATGGACGCCGGCGTGCCGATCAAGCGCCCCGTCTCGGGCATCGCGATGGGCCTGATCCTCGAAGGCAAGAAGTTCGCGGTTCTCTCCGACATCCTCGGCGACGAGGATCACCTCGGCGACATGGACTTCAAGGTGGCCGGCACGTCCGAAGGCATCACCACGATGCAGATGGACATCAAGATCGCCGGCATCACCAAGGAGATCTTCGAGACCGCGCTGCACCAGGCCAAGGAAGGCCGCGCGCACATCCTCGGCGAGATGGCCAAGGCGCTCGACCACACCCGCACCGAGCTTTCGGCCCATGCGCCGCGCATCGAGACGATGTCCGTTCCCAAGGACAAGATCCGCGACGTGATCGGCACTGGCGGCAAGGTGATCCGCGAGATCGTCGCCACCACCGGCGCCAAGGTCGACATCGATGACGACGGCACGGTGAAAATCTCGTCGTCCGACACGGCGCAGATCGAAGCCGCGATGAACTGGATCAAGGGCATCGTCGAGGAGCCGGAGGTCGGCAAGATCTACAACGGCAAGGTCGTCAACATCGTCGATTTCGGCGCTTTCGTGAACTTCATGGGCGGCAAGGACGGCCTCGTCCACGTCTCCGAGATGAAGAACGAGCGCGTCGCCTCGCCGAAGGACGTGGTCACCGAGGGCCAGGCCGTGAAGGTCAAGGTCCTCGAGATCGACCAGCGCGGCAAGGTCCGCCTGTCGATGCGCGTCGTCGATCAGGAGACCGGCGCCGAGCTGGAGGACACCCGCCCGCCGCGCGAGCCGCGCGAGGGTGGTGACCGTGGCCCCAGAGGCGATCGGGGCGGCGACCGCGATCGTGGCCCGCGTCGCGATGGCGACCGTGGCGGCCCCCGTCGGGATCGCGGCGGCGACCGTGGCGGCGATCGCGGCCCGCGCCGCGAGCGTTCCGAGCGTTCGGGCGGCAACGACGACGGCCCCGCGCCGGACTTCGCGCCCGCCTTCCTGACCCGCGACGACGACTGATCGTCCGGCTCAGGCCGACAAAGGAAAGGCCCTCGGGAAACCGGGGGCCTTTCTTTTTGTCTCAGCCTTTCTTCGGTCCGGAGACGGCGAAGGGCGCACCCTGCGGATCGAGGCCCATCACGATCCAGCTTCCGCCCGGCACCTCGTGCGGACCCATCTGGATGGTCGCACCGCCGTCGCCGATGGCCTTCGCCGCCGCGTCGATGTCGGCGACGGTGATATAGTAGCGCCAGGCAGCGGGCTGTCCGGGCGCGGTCATCATGCCGCCGGCATGGACGCCGTTGATCGTGAAGGTCTGGTAGGTGCCCATGTCGCCCATATCGACGGCCATCGCCTTCTCCCAGCCGAACAGGCCGGCATAGAAGCTCCACGCGGCCTCCCAGTCGCTGGTGGTCAGTTCGTGCCAGCCGATCGCGCCCGGCGTCGCGGGATCGAGATCGGGGGCGGGTTCGCCGGCGCCCCGGAACAGCATGAACAGCGCACCCTGTGGATCGGTGCAGACGGCAAAGCGACCGACCATCGGAATATCGTCCGGCCCGAAGTGAACCGCGCCGCCCGCCGCCTTCACCTTGCCGGTCATCGCATCGACATCGTCGACGCCGATATAGCCGCGCCAGCTCGGGCGCTTGTCCTCCATCATCTCCATGATCGGCATGACGCCCGCCACCTGCCGGTCACCGACCTTGGCAAGACGATAGTCCATGCCCGGCATGCCCGACGGCTCGATCGTCCACGCCGAGATGCCCTCGTAGAAGGCCTGCGCCGCATCGGGATCGCTGGTCGCCAGCTCGTACCAGACGAAATCACCCTGTTTCATGGTTTCTCTCCTCCGCTCCGTGGCAGGCGCCCTGTATATCCGATCCGAAAGATGGCTGCAGCTGATTGGCGGCCTGGTCGATGCGGATGCGCTACACGCCGGCCCGATCGTGCTTTCCTGAGGCGCTCGACTATCGTCTAGCTTGTTGAAATCGCGCCTTAACCATAGAGACGGCGGCGTTCCGGGGGAAGATGCCGGCCGTCGCGACCCTGATCCGGGGGGACAGTCGATCGCGCGGCCGGCATCTTTATCACCTTGCCATCTTCCAGCGCTGTCATACATGCTGCGGTGCAACCAAGCCGGAGCCGCCGTATGACATCTTCCCAGCCCAAGACGCATGTCCATCCGGGGCTGGTGATGCTCGCACTCGCCATGGGCGGCTTCGCGATCGGCACCACCGAGTTCGCGTCGATGGCGCTGGTGCCCTATCTCGCGCGCGGCCTGCATATCGACGAGCCGACCGCCGGCCACATCATCTCGGCCTATGCGTTGGGCGTGGTGGTGGGAGCGCCGCTGATCGCGGTGATCGGCGCGAAGCTCGCCCGGCGGACCCAGCTGATCGCCCTGATGACGCTGTTCGCGCTCGGCAACGGGCTGTCGGCGATCGCGCCGAGCTATGGCTGGCTGATCGTCTTCCGCTTCCTCGCGGGCCTGCCGCACGGCGCCTATTTCGGCATCGCCGCGCTGGTCGCCACCTCGCTGGTGCCGCCTGACCGAAGGGCGATGGCGATCGGGCGCATCTTCCTGGGCCTCACCACCGCGACCGTGATCGGCGTGCCGGCGGCGAGCTGGATCGGGCAGGCAGTGGGCTGGCGATCAGGCTTCGCGATCGTCGCGGTCCTCGCCCTGATCACGGTGGCGATGGTCGCGATGTTCGCGCCGCGCGATGCCGCCCATCCCGAGGCCAGCCCCCTGCGGGAGCTTGGTGCGCTGAAGAACGGGCAGGTCTGGCTGCTGCTGGCGATCAGCGCGATCGGTTTCGGCGGGCTGTTCTGCGTCTACACCTACCTCGCCACCACGCTGACGGCAGTGACGCACGTCTCGCCGGGCTTCGTGCCCATCGTGTTCGCGGTGTTCGGTATCGGCATGACGGTGGGCAACATCGTGGTGCCGTGGTTCGCCGACAAGGCGCTGATGCCGACCGGCGGCGCGCTGCTTCTCTTCTCGGCCGCGACCTTGCTGCTCTTCCCGCTCGCCGCGCACAGCCCGGCACTGGTGATGATCGACGTGTTCTTCATCGCGATCGCGGGGTCGCTCGGCGTGGTGCTCCAGCCGCGCCTGATGGACGTGGCGGGCGACGCGCAGCAACTCGCCGCCGCGCTCAACCATTCGGCGTTCAACACCGCCAACGCGCTGGGGCCGCTGCTCGGTGGCTTCGCGATCGACGCCGGCTGGGGCTGGACCTCCACCGGCCCGGTCGGTGCCTGTCTCGCGCTCGGCGGCTTCGCCATCTGGGCGGTGACGATGTGGGACGACCGGCGGCGCGAGCAGAAGCTGGCGGTGGCGTGACCTTGTAACCCTCCCCCTGGCGGGGGAGGACCTAGATATCCTTCGTCACGCCGACGAACACGCCGCGGCGCGGGCCATATTGCGGCGCGCCGACGCCGATGCCCGATCCGTCGCGGATCTCGTATTTGTGGTCGAGCACGTTGGTGACGTCGAGCCGCACCTCGATCCCCGGCCCGTCGAACTTGTGGCTCGCGGTCAGGTTGAACTGGGCATAGGGCGACAGCTTGCCGCCGTTCGGCACCGCGCCGTCGGTGCGCAGCCCCGATCCGTAGAGCATGTCGCCGCCGAGCTTGGAGCCGCGCAGGAAGCCATCCTCGAAGCTGTAGGAAATGCCCGCCGATCCCGTCCAGCGCTGGTCGTGATCGAGGAAGATGTAGTGGTTCTGGATGTAGGCGAGGTCTTCGGGCGAGAAGTTGAACTGGCTCGATACGATGTCCTTGCCGCGCGCCTTGGCGTAGGCGAGGTTGCCGTAGGCCAGCCAGGGACCGCGCTGGTAGCTGAGGCTCCCCTCGATGCCGTAGATCTTGCCGGTGCGATAGTTGAACGGCGTCAGGATGATCGGCGCGCCGAACTGGCCCTCGTCCACCAGATTGCGGGATTTGCGGTAATAGCCGTCGATCGTCGCGGTGACCGGGCCGATCTTCTGCTCCACGCCGACGTCGAAATAATTCTGCCGCTCGGCATAGGGCGTGGTGTTGGGCGCGGTGGGGTCGGTCGGCGCGGCGCTGGTGTTGACGAATTTGTCGATGCTGGTCGTCGCGACATTCTCGAACGGCGGCGGCGAGAAATAGCGCGCATAACCGGCGTGGAAGGTCGTGTCGCGGCTCGGCTGCCACACGGCGTTGACGCGCGGGCTGAACTGGTGCTCGCAGCGGAAGCCGCAATAATGATCGTAGCGGCCGCCGAAATTGAGCGTGACGCCGGGCAGCACCTTCCACTCGTCCTGCAGGTAGACGCTCTCGGTCCACTCGGTCGATGCGCTGTTGTCGACGATGCCGATCGGCTGGCCGGTCTGGTCGAAGACGCCGGTGCGCTCCAGCGTGGTGGGGTCGATCTCATACTCGCCGGGAAAGACGAAGGTGTTGGTGTCGCTGGTGCCGCGATCGCGGCTCAGGATCACGCCGCCGCGCAGCGTGTGGTGGTCGGAAATGTGGTACGCGGCTTCGGACTGGAGGCCGACGGTGAAGTCCTGCTTCTTCGCCTGCTGCGCCTGTCCGTTGAACAGCAGTTCGCCGGTGATGTCCGGCCGGTAGACCAGTTCCGAATAGCGGGCATAGAGCGAGGTTTGCCAGGTGAAGTCGCCGACATGGTGCAGCCAGGAGACCGCGCCGAAGCCGGTGCGCTCGAGCTGGCGCTCGTTCAGGTCGTTGGAGAGGTAATCGGTCTGCCCATCGACATTCCAGCCGGGGTTGGTGTCCCCGGCATGGAGGCCGCGCGGATTGGGGATCTGGAAATAGTCGTTGGAGAAGCCGCCCAGGAAGGAGATCCGGTCCCCATCGCCCAGGATGTGATCGACATAGGCGAAGGCGTTGGCCTGATCGGTCTTGTCGTGCAGCGGGTTGGAGGAGCCGTCGACGCTCTCGATGCCCAGCCGGTTGTGGGTGAAGCTGCCGGAAACGAAGTAGTTGGTGTTGCCGGTCGAGCCGCCATAATCGGCGCTCGGCATGATCGTATCGTGGCTGCCGCCGTACAGGCTGATCTCGCCCTTGTTCTGGAAGCCGGTCTTGGTGGTGATGTCGATGATGCCGGCGGTGCGCAGGCCATATTGGGCGGGCAGCGCGCCGGTCAGCAGGTTGAAGCTGTTGATCAGGCGGGGGCTGAGCGTCTGGCCGAAGACGGCGAGGCCCTCGGGCAGGATGGTGCCGTTGATGCGGTATTCGAGACCATTGTGGTCGCCGCGGATGTGGAGCTGGCCGAAGCCGTCCTGCGCGGTGCCTGGCACCTGGAGGATCAGTTGGTTGAGCGGCTGGTTGTCGCCGCCCGGCAGCTTCTGGATGGTCGCCTGATCGACGCCGTAGGCCGTCGCGCCGAGCGAGGGCTGGATGGAAGCGCGCGCCTCGTCGAGGCGATGGCCGGTGACGACGATCGCCTTGGGCTGTGCGGCCGCGGCGGCCGCCGCATCGCTATCCTTGTCGGTGGTGACGGGCGGGGCCGCATCGGTTGCGTAGGCGGTCGCGGGCAGAACGGAGAGGGCGGCAACGCTGAGCAACAGAACGAACCTGGGGGACATGCGAATCTCCGGAACCGGCTTCGCGGCGAGATAGTGTAACATCACGCTGCCATAAAAGTGACAAACCCGTCATGACAGCCTGTTCTTCGCAGGTGCGGCAAGATGGCCACACGGTCCAAGCCCCTTGCCAATCCGGGTCCAAGCGCTCAACCGGACGGGATGAGCGGGATGCAGGACCGGAGCTGGTGGGGGCGGGAGGCGCGCGCGACGGTGGCGCTCGCCTACCCGCTGGTGCTGACCAACCTCGCGCAGGCGCTGATCCCGGCGACCGATGTGGTGCTGCTTGGCTGGGCGGGGCCGAAGGTGCTTGCGGCCGGGTCGCTCGGCGTGAACCTCTACAATGCCTGCATGATCTTCGGGGTCGGCGTGATGATCGCCGCCTCGCCGATGATGGCCCGTGCGCTCGGCCAGCGCGCCCACAACGTCCGCGACGTGCGGCGTACCGTTCGGCAGAGCCTGTGGGCGGCGGTGGCGCTGGTTATTCCGATCTGGCTGCTGCTCTGGCATTCCGAGGGCATATTGCTGCTGTTCCGGCAGGAGCCGGAACTGGCGAAGCAGGCCTCGCACCTTATCCGCCCGATGATGTTCGGGATGCTGCCGCTGTTTGTCTATCAGGTGCTGAAATCGTTCGTGTCGGCGCTGGAGCGGCCGGGCTGGGCGTTCGCGGCGGGCGCCTTCGCGGTCTTCTCCAACGCGATCCTCAACTACGCGTTGATCTTCGGCAAGTTCGGCCTGCCGGCGCTCGGCCTGTACGGGGCGGGGCTGGGGAGCACGATCTCCAACAGCGTGATGGCGGTCGGCCTCGCCATCGTGGTGACGCGGCACCGGCATTTCCGCCGCTACTACCTGTTCGGCAATTTCTGGCGGCCGGACTGGGCGCGCTTCGCGCAGGTCTGGCGGCTGGGCCTGCCGATCGCGGTGACTTTGGGGATGGAGGTGACCATCTTCAACGCCGCCGTCTTCCTGATGGGGATGATCGGCGAGCCGGAGCTGGCGGCGCACGCGGTGGCGATCCAGATCGCCTCGCTCTGCTTCATGGTGCCGCTGGGCATCGGGCAGGCGACGACGGTGCGCGTCGGCCTCGCTTATGGCCGGCACGACCGGGTGGGCGTCGGCCGCGCGGGCTGGGCGGCGTTCGGCGTGACGATGGTGTTCATGGTCTGCTCGGCGAGCCTGATGCTGCTGGCGCCGCGCTTCCTCGTCGGCCTGTTCCTCGACGTGCATACGCCTGCCAACGCGCACGTGATCGATCTGGCGGTGGCGTTCCTGACGGTCGCGGCTTTGTTCCAGCTGGTCGACGGCGCGCAGGCGGTGGGGGCGGGGATGCTGCGCGGCATCCACGATACCGCCGTGCCGATGCTGTTCGCGGCGCTCGGTTATTGGGTGATCGGCTTCGGGACGGCGATCCTGTTCGCCTTCCACCTCGGCTGGGGCGGCATCGGCGTGTGGGTCGGCCTGGCCGCCGGTCTCGCCGCAGCGGCGGTGCTGATGATGACGCGCTGGATGCGGCGGGAGAAACTAGGCCTGATCTAGACCCGCGCCAGCCGCACCAGCGCTTCGTCCAGCGCCTGAAGGAAGCGCGAGCGGTCCTGCTTGGAAAAAGGCGCGGCGCCGCCGATCTGGTCGCCGCCGGCGCGCAGATCGACCATGATCGCGCGCACCGCGATGGCGCTGCCGATCGAGGCGGCGGTGAAGGGCTTGCCGGTCGGCGCCAGCACCGTCGCGCCGGCCTTCAGGCAGCGATCGGCGAGCAGGATGTCGGCGGTCACCACCACATCCTGCGGCCCGGCCAGTTCGGCGATCCGATCGTCGGCGGCGTCGAGCACGTTGGTGACGGTCTCGCGGCTGATCAGCGGGTGCGGCGGCACGCGCAGGTGCGAATTCGCCACCAGCACCACCGGCACCTCGCGCCGGAACGCCACCTTGTAGACCTCTTCCTTGACCGGGCAGGCGTCCGCGTCGACCAGGATCCTCAACGGCGCGGCCCCGGCCGCCCGCCACGGGGCGGCGGGCCGGCGCGGCGGTGGCGATGCGGGCCGGACGGTGCGCCGCCGCGACCGGCGGGCGCACCGTTCGGCGCCGGCTCGATCGTCACGTCGTTATCGTCGTTACCGGCGGTGCGCTTGATCGACTGCTGGAACTTGTGTGCGGCCGCCGGATGGATCTCGAACAGGGTTTCGTTCGGCATGATGCGGATCGCGCCGACTTCCTGCTTGGTGATGTGGCCGCGACGGCAGAGCAAAGGCAGCAGCCAGCGCGGATCGGCATTGTGCTGGCGGCCGACATCCATGCGGAACCATACGCCCTCGATCCGATCGCGGCGCTCGGGCGGACCGGCGTCGGAGCCTTCGACCAGCGATTCCGGCTGCGGCAGCTTGGCCCGGTGCGCCTGCACCAGCATCGCGGCGATGTCCTCAGGGCTACGCTCGGCGATCAGGCGCTCGGCCAGCGCGCGGTCCTCGTCCTCGATCTCGATGGGGGCGAGCAGCGCCTCGATCAGCCGCTCGCGATCGGCCTTGAGCACCTCTTCCGGGCCGGGGGCAGGCCCCCACTGCGCCTGGATGCGCGCGCCCTTCAGCATCGCGTCGACGCGGCGGCGGCGCGGATAGGGGACGATCAGCGCGGCGATGCCCTTCTTGCCGGCGCGGCCGGTGCGACCCGAACGGTGCTGCAGCGTCTCAGCATCGCGCGGCAGCTCGACATGGATGACGAGGCTGAGCGAGGGCAGATCGATGCCGCGCGCGGCGACGTCGGTGGCGACGCAGACGCGCGCGCGGCGGTCGCGCAGGGCCTGCAACGCATGGTTGCGCTCGGACTGGCTATGCTCGCCCGACAGCGCGACGGCCGAGAATCCGCGATCGACGAGGCTCGCATGCAGGCTGCGCACCGCGTCACGGGTGGCGCAGAACAGGATCGCCGTGTCCGGCTCGTGCAGGCGCAGCAGGTTGACCACCGCATTCTCGATGTCGGACGGCGCGACGGTGACGGCCTGGTAGCTGATGTCGCCATGACCGCGATCCTCGCCCACCGTCGAGATACGCAGGGCATCCTTCTGATAGCGCTTGGCGAGCGCGACGATCGGCTTGGGCATGGTCGCCGAGAAGAGCAGGGTGCGACGGCCCTCGGGCGTCGCGTCGAGGATTTCCTCGAGATCCTCGCGGAAGCCCATGTCGAGCATCTCGTCCGCCTCGTCGAGCACGGCGACCTTGAGCTGCGACAGATCGAGCGCGCCGCGCTCCAGATGATCGCGCAGGCGGCCCGGCGTGCCGACCACGATATGGGCGCCCTGCGCCAGATTGCGGCGCTCGCGGTTGGCGTCCATGCCGCCGACGCAGGTGGCGATCCAGGCGCGCGCTTCCTTGTAGAGCCACATCAGCTCGCGGCTGACCTGCAGCGCCAGCTCGCGGGTGGGCGCGATGATCAGCGCCTTGGGCGCGCCCGACGGACCGGCACTGCCGGCTTCGTCCAGCAGCTGCTTCGCCATGGCGAGGCCAAAGGCGACCGTCTTGCCGGAACCGGTCTGCGCGGAGACGATGAGATCGCGGCCGTCGGCGTCCGGCTCGATGACGGCAGCCTGCACGGCGGTGGGCGCCGCATAACCACGCGCGGCGAGCGCCTCGGCAAGCGAGGCGGGGAGACTCGAAAAGGGCATGGCGCCGCACATGGGCCTTTTGCGCCAGAAGGCAAGGCTTTTCGTGTCGGGGTGCGCCGAAATGGCAGCGCTGCCATAAATGATTTGCG
This sequence comes from Sphingomonas oryzagri, assembly GCF_029906645.1. Classification (NCBI taxonomy): domain Bacteria; kingdom Pseudomonadati; phylum Pseudomonadota; class Alphaproteobacteria; order Sphingomonadales; family Sphingomonadaceae; genus Sphingomonas; species Sphingomonas oryzagri. The sequence continues at coordinate 2,787,816 of NZ_JARYGZ010000001.1, read as the reverse complement.
GGTCGGGACGCATCTGTTAGGCATATCGGCACGACAAGGCCGCCAACCGGCCGGCTTATTCTTGCGGGAGGGGACATGCGCCAGAGCGCGACTTCATATGGCGGATTCATCGCGCTGATCAGCGGCGTCGCCACGATCGGCGGCTTCCTGTTCGGCTTCGACAGCGGCGTGATCAACGGCACGGTCGAGGGGCTGCAGCAGGCGTTCCACACCAGCAGCGCGGGCACCGGCTTCAACGTCGCCTCGGTGCTGCTCGGTTCGGCGGTCGGCGCGTTCGCGGCGGGGTCGCTGGCCGACGTCTATGGGCGTCGCTCTATCCTGATCGTCTCGGCGGTGCTGTTCTTCCTGTCGGCGATCGGCGCGGGTGCGGCGACCGGATCGGCGATGTTCGTCGTGGCGCGGCTGATCGGCGGCTTCGCGGTGGGCGCCGCCTCGGTGCTGTCGCCGGCCTATGTCGCCGAGGTGACGCCGGCGGCGACGCGCGGCAAGCTCTCGACGCTGCAGCAGATCATGATCAACGTCGGCCTGCTCGGCTCGTTCATCTCCAACGCCCTGCTCGCGCACTTCGCCGGCAGCGCGACGCACCCGCTATGGGGTGGCCTGGAGGCGTGGCGCTGGATGTTCTGGATGCAGACGATCCCCTCGGCGATCTTCTTCTTCGCGCTGCTCACCATTCCGGAAAGCCCGCGCTACCTCGTCGCGCGTGGCCGCGCGCAAGAGGCTCATGGCGTCCTCGACAAGATCATGACCGACGCCGAGGCGAAGCAGAAGATCGGCGAGATCGAGGCCTCGCTCAACCGCGACCACAAGCCGAGCCTCGCCGACCTGAAGAATCCGGCGACCGGCAAGGTGCGCAAGGTGGTGTGGGCCGGTATCGGCATCGCCGGCTTCCAGCAGCTCGTCGGCATCAACGTGATCTTCTACTACGGATCGGTGCTGTGGCAGTCGATCGGCTATACCGAGGCGGCGTCGCTGGGCTTCAACATCCTGACCGGCGTGCTGGCGGTGATCTCCTGCCTGATCTCGTCGAACCTCGTCGATCGGGTGGGGCGCAAGCCCCTGCTGCTCATCGGATCCGCGGGCATGGCGGTGATGCTGATCGTCGTCGCGATCGCGCTCTCCACCGGCACGACCGGCGCCGACGGCAAGCTCGCGCTCGCTTACACGCCCGGCATGATCGCGGTGGTGAGCGTCTATATCTACTCGATCTTCTTCAACCTGAGCTGGGGCCCTGTCGTCTGGGTGATGCTGGGCGAGATGTTCCCCAACCAGGTGCGCGGATCGGGCCTCGCGGTGTCGGGCCTGTCGCAGTGGGTCTGCAACTTCGCCATCACCATGACCTTCCCGATCCTGCTCGGCTCGATCGGGCTGGTCGGCGCCTATGCGGTCTACGCCTTCTTCGCGCTCGTCTCGATCCCGTTCGTGGCGAAGCTGGTCAGCGAGACCAAGGGCGTCGAGCTGGAGGCGATGCAGGGGTAACGCGCGCCCGTTCGGGCTTCGACAAGCTCAGCCAGAACGGAGTAGGATGGGCATGTCATAGCCGAGGAGAGGCCCCATGCTCGTCCTGCACACCTGGACCACGCCCAACGGCAGGAAGGTGCCGATCCTGCTGGAGGAGCTGGGTCTCTCCTATGAGATCCACTTCGTCGATATCGGCAGGGACGAGCAGTTCCAGAAGGACTTCCTCGGGGTCTCGCCCAACGGGAAGATCCCCGCGCTGGTCGATCACGGCGCGGAGGACGGGCCGCTCTCCATCTTCGAGAGCGGCGCGATCCTCACCTATCTGGCGGACAAGTATCATGGCTTCCTCGCGCCGTCGGGCCATGCCCGGTGGAAGGCGCAGGAATGGCTCTGGTGGCAGGTCGCCAGCCTCGGCCCGATGCTGGGGCAGCTCGGCTTCTTCGCGGTGCGGTCGAAGGAGAAGGCGCCGCTCGCGATTGATCGCTTTACGCAGGAGTGCGGCCGCCTGCTCGGCGTGATGGAGGGGCGGCTGGCGAAATGCCCCTATCTCGGCGGCGAGGAGTATTCGATCGCCGACATCGCCTGCTATCCGTGGATGGTCGGCGCGACGACGATGCTGAAGGACGCGCTAGGCAGGCACCTCGACGGAAAGCCGGCGATCGATCGCTGGATGGCCGCTCTCGCCGGCCGCCCCGCCGTGCAGCGGGGCATGGCGATCAAGCCGCCGGTGGGGCTGTAGTCGCCTCGGTCAGCCCGCCGCCGAGCGTCGAATAGAGCGTGACGAGGTTGGTCTCGCGCTGCAGCCGGCTGGTGACGAGATTCTGCTGCGCGGCATAGAGCGTGCGCTGCGCGTCCAGCGTGGTGAGGAAGCTGTCGATGCCGCTCTTGTAGCGTGCGAGCGAAAGCGTCGCCGCCTTGTTCGCCGCGTCCACCTTGTCCGATCGTGCGCCGATCTGCTCCCCGATCGTGCCGCGCGTGGCGAGCGCATCGGAGACTTCGCGGAAGGCGGTCTGTACCGCTTTCTCATAGGTGGCGATCGCCGCCTGCTTCTCCGCCTGCGCGTAGCGCAGGTTGGCGAGGTTCTTGCCGAAATCGAACACGGTCTGCGTCGCCGATCCGCTCGCGCTCCAGGTCCACGCCCCACCGGTGAACAGGCCCGACAGCGCGGTAGACGCGGTGCCGGCGGCGGCGGTGAGCGATATGGTCGGGAAGAAGGCCGCGCGCGCCGCGCCGATGTTGGCGTTCTGGCCCTTCAGCTGGTCCTCCGCCTGCAGCACGTCGGGGCGCTTGAGCAGCACGGTCGAATCGAGCCCGGCGGGCAGCTCCGCCATGGTGAAGTCGCCCGTGCCGATGCCGGTAGGCAGCAGATCGGCGGTGACGGTGGTGCCGACCAGCAGGTTCAGCGCATTCTGGTCCTGCGCGATCTGGGTGGTGAGCTGCGCCACGTCGTAGCGCGCATCCTGCAGGTTGGTGTCGGCCTGCTGCACGTCCAGCTCGGAGGCGATGCCCTTGTCGAACTGCGCCTTGGTGATGTCGACCGTCTGCTGGTAGGCGGCGAGCGTCTGCCTGGACAGCGCGAGCTGATCCTGGTCCGATCCCATCGTCAGCCAGGCGGTGGCGATCTCGGAGATCAGGCTGATGCGCGTTGCATCGGCGCCGGCCTGCGTCGCGAAATATTGTTCCTGTGCGGCCTTGGTGAGATTGCGCACGCGCCCGAACAGGTCCAGCTCGAAGGCGGATATGCCGAGGTCGGCCGAATAGCTGTGGCGCGTACCGCTGCCGCCCGCCGTGCCGTTGCCGGAGGAGGCGACGGTCGTGCCGTGGTTTACGCTGGCGCTGCCTTCGGCGCTCACGGTCGGCAGCAGGTCGGCGCGCTGGGCGCGATATTGCGCGCGCGCCGCGAGGATGTTGGCGGCGGCCACGCGCAGGTCGCGATTGTTGGCGAGGCCGAGCGCGATCACCTGCCGCAATGTCTCGTCGGTGAAGAAATCCTTCCAGCCGATCGCGGCGACATCCTGCGTGCCGCTGGCTGCCGGATAGGCCGGCCCCTGGGGGAAGCTGGACGGCGCGGCGAGCGCGGGACGCTGATAGCGCGGCGCGAGATCGCAGCCGGCAAGCAGGGTGGTGATCAGGATGATGGGGGCGAGGCGACGGTGCAAGGGCTGATTCCGGTAATGCTGATCCCCTTGACGACTGCTCAACACCAGGCTGCGGAGATTGGCAAGCGGTGACGTCACCAAATCGTCCGTCCAACGCATTACGGATGCTTCATTGGGATGTCGTGGCGGAGAATGGTAACCGCAACGACGAATGCACTGCCGGGGGGCGGTCCGGAATCGGATGTTGAATCAAGCGTCGCTGTCCATGGCTGAAAGTCGCACGGATCGCCGTCTGCTGGCGTCGATTCACGACGTGGGTCCCCGTTTCGAGGCCGAGGTCGATCACCTCGCCGATCGGCTATCCCGCCATCTGGGCGGCCCGCGTTTCGCCATGCTGGTGGTCCCCGATCATTGGGGCCAGGCGCCGCTGGTGGGTGCCCGTGCCTTTCAGGCGAAGCTGCGGAATTGGGCGGCGAGCGGCGTCGAGATGTTCGTGCATGGCTGGACCCACCGCGACGACAATCCCGCCAAGGGCTTCAAGGCGAAGCACATGACGGCGGGCGAGGGCGAATTCTCCGCGCTGCCCGAGGTCGAGGCGCTGCGCCGCATGACCGAGGCCCGCGCGCTGATCGAGGACATCATCGGCCGGCCGGTCACCGGCTTCATCGCCCCCGCCTGGCTCTACAGCAAAGGTGCGAAGGCGGCGCTGAACGCTGCGGGCTTCGCGATGGCGGAGGATCACATGCGCGTCTGGCGGCCCGCCGACGGCTCCGTGCTGGCGCGCGGACCGGTGGTGACCTGGGCGAGCCGCAGCAAGTCCCGCATCCGGTCGTCGCTGGCGTTCGCGGCACTGGCGCGCACCGCGCTGCGCCCGCTGGAGACGCTGCGGATCGCCGTCCATCCGGGCGACACGACGGTGTCGGCGCTGCTCGACAGCATCGACGCGAGCGTCATCGCGGCGACCCGCGATCGTTCTATCGGCCGCTATGCCGATCTGATGAAGAGGAACTGAGCTTGGAGATGCGACCCGATCGGCTGATGCGGGACGGAGAGCCGGTGCGGCTCGACGACTGGATCGACGAGGACGGCCCCACGCCGGGTCTGGAGGCGCTGGCCACCCATGCGCCCAAATGGCGGCAGTGGCTGGGGCCGGTGCTGTCCTTCGCGATCGTCGGCGCGGTGCTGTTTAAGATCGGCGGCATCGATTTCGCACACATCGCCGGAATGCTGCCGGCCAACCCGCTTTTCTGGATGGCTTTCGCGGCGGCCTACATGGCGCAGCCGGTCACCGAATGGCTGATCTTCCGTCGCCTGTGGAGCCTGCCCGGCACCGCGATCCTGCCGCTGATGCGCAAGCAGGTGGGGAACGAAATCCTCCTCGGCTATATCGGCGAGGTCTATTTCTACGGCTGGGCGCGGCGCCACGCCGATCTGGTGGCGGCGCCGTTCGGGGCGATCAAGGATGTCACCATCCTGTCCGCGATGCTCGGCAACCTGACGACGGTGGCGGCGCTGGTGATCGGCTGGCCGCTGCTCGCCGAACTTCCGCAGGGTCTGCACGTGCAGGCGCTCAGCGGATCGATCGGCGTGGTGGTGGTCACCTCGCTGGTGGTGATGCTGTTCCGGCACAAGCTGTTCAGCCTTCCGCGCCGGGAATTGTGGTTCGTCTCGGCCATGCACCTCGTCCGCATCCTGGGCTTCACCGTGCTGTCGGCGGCGATGTGGCACCTGCTGGTGCCGTCGGTGGCGCTGAGTTCGTGGGTGATGCTGGCGACGTTGCGCCTGCTGGTCAGCCGCCTTCCGCTGATCCCGAACAAGGAACTGGTGTTCGCCGGCCTCGCGCTGTTCCTGATCGGGCGCAACGCCTCGGCGGCGGACGCGATGGCGCTGATGGCCGGCCTGTTCCTGGTGACGCACCTGATCGTCGGCGTGGCGCTGGGCGTGGGCGAACTGGTCGGAACCGCCCGCAAGGCGGCCACTGCGTGAGAATCGTCGACGTCTGCGCCTTCTACGCCCCGCGCGGCGGCGGGGTGAAGACGTATGTCGATCGCAAGCTGGCGGCCGGCGCCGCACATGGCCATGAGATCATCGTGGTCGCGCCCGGCGAGGACTATCGTACCGAAATGCGGGGCGAGGGCGCGCGGATCGAATGGGTGCCGGGGCCGAAGATGCCCTTCGACCGCAATTACCGCTATTTCGCCGATCAGGAGACGATCCACGCCGCGCTCGACCGGTTGAGGCCCGATTTCGTGGAGGCGTCGTCGCCCTGGCGCGCGGCGGAGGCGGTGGCGAGCTGGCGCGGTTCGGCACCGCGCGCGCTGTTCATGCACGCCGATCCGCTGGCGGCCTACGCCTATCGCTGGTTCGGCCCCGTCGCCAGCCGCGAGGCAATCGACCGGGGGTTCGACTGGTTCTGGCGCCACCTGCGCCGGCTCGATGCGCGCTACGATCTGGTCGTCAGCCCCAGCCGCAGCCTGGCCGATCGGCTGGCGGAAGGCGGGTTGCGGCAGGTCGTCACCAATCCGCTCGGCATCGCGTCCGGCGAATTCGCCCCCGCGCATCGCGACGAGGGGCTGCGTGCCGAGCTGCTCCGCCGCTGCAATCTGGGGCCGGAGGCGGCGTTGCTGATCGGCCTCGGACGCCATGCGCCGGAGAAGCGCTGGCCGATGGTGGTCGACGCCTGCATGGCGGCCGGCGTCGAGCGGCCGGTCGGGCTGGTGCTGGTCGGCGGTGGCCGGGACAAGGCGAAAGTGGTGCGCCATGTCGGTGGCAACCCGCATGTGCTGCTGCTCGCTCCCGTGACCGATCGTCCGGCGCTCGCGCGCTTGCTGGCGAGTGGCGACGCGTTGATCCATGGCTGCGAGGCCGAAACCTTCTGCCTCGTCGCGGCGGAAGCGCGGGCATCGGGTCTGCCGCTGATCGCTCCCGATCTCGGTGGGGCGGCGGATCAGGCGCGCGACAGCGGCGGCGAAGTCTATCGCGCTGCCGATGCTGCGAGCGCCGCGCAGGCCGTCGTGCGACTGATCGATCGCGGCGTCGCGCTTCTGGGCGCGGAGGCGCGGGCGCGGGCGGGCGGCACGCGACGGCTGGACGCACACTTCGCCGAGCTGTTCGCCGGCTACGAGGCGGTTGCGGGACGCGCGAGAGTGGCGGCCTGACCCATCCTCCCCAAGCTTATCTTGGGGAGGGGGACCATCCGAAGGATGGTGGAGGGGCCGACGGCGAAGCCGGCGGTGTGCCACCGCCGCCCCTCCACCACTCGCTGTGCGAGCGGTCCCCCTCCCCGAGCAAGCTCGGAGAGGATGAAGGTCAGATCTCGAGCTGGCTACCCAGTTCGACCACGCGGTTGGTCGGCAGCTTGAAGAATTCCATCGCGCTTTCGGCGTTGCGCATCATCCAGGCGAACAGCTTCTCGCGCCAGATCGCCATGCCCGGCTTGTCGGACGCGACGAGCGTCTGGCGGCCGAGGAAGAAGCTGGTCTCCATCAGCTTGAACGGCGGGCCACATTCGCGGGCCATCGCCATGGCGGCCGGTACGTCGACTTCCTGCATGAAGCCGTATTTCAGAATGATGCGGTAGAAATCCGGCCCCAGCTCGGTGAACTCCACCCGATCGGCATCGTCGACATGCGGGCGACCCATCACCTTCACGGTCAGGATCACGATCCGCTCGTGCAGCACCTTGTTGTGTTTCAGGTTGTGGAGCAGCGCGGGCGGGGCACCCTCGGGCGAGGCCGAGAGGAACACCGCCGTGCCGGGCACGCGCCGCACCGACTTGGCCGCCGTCTTGATGAACAGCTCGAGCGGCATCGCGCTCTGGAACAGGTGCTCGCGCAACAGGCGGCGGCCGTTGGCCCAGGTGGTCAGCACCGTGAACGCGCAGGCGCCGACCAGCAGCGGAAACCAGCCGCCGTCCGGAATCTTCGTCACGTTCGACGCGAAATAGGCGCCGTCGACGATCAGGAAGGCGCCGATCATCAGGCCGGCAGCCCAGCGGTTCCACTTCCACACCGTGAAGACAAGGATGCCGACCATCAGGCTGGTGATCACCATCGTGCCGGTCACCGCGATGCCATAGGCTGAGGCGAGGTTGCCCGAAGAACGGAAGGTCAGCACCAGCATCAGCACGAAGATCAGCAGCAGCCAGTTGACCAGCGGCACGTAGATCTGCCCCGCCGCCGAGGCGGAGGTGTGGGTGATGCGCAGGCGCGGCAGGAAGCCGAGCTGGATCGCCTGCTGGGTCACCGAATAGGCGCCGGAGATCACCGCTTGGCTCGCGATCACCGTGGCGATCGTGGCGAGGCCGACCAGCGGCAGCTGCGCCCAGTCCGGCGCGAGGCGGAAGAAGGGATTGTCGATCGCCTTTGGATCGTCGAGCAGCAGCGCCGATTGCCCCAGATAGTTGAGCAGCAGGCAGGGGAAGGCGACGTACAGCCACGCCACGCTGATCGACTTGCGGCCGAAATGGCCCATGTCGGCGTAGAGCGCTTCGGCGCCCGTCACCGCCAGCACCACCGAACCGAGCGCCAGGAACGCGAGCTTCGGATCGAGCAGGAAGAAGTTCAGCGCCCAATACGGGTTGATCGCCGCGAGGATCGAGGGATCGCGCACGATGCCGCTCAGCCCCATCAGACCGATGACGAGGAAATAGAAGAGCATCACCGGCCCGAAGATGACGCCGACCTTGGCGGTGCCGTAGGACTGGATGAAGAACAGGCCGATGAGGATCAGGATCGAGATCGGGATCACCCATTGCTCGAAACCGTTGCCGACGATTTCCAGCCCCTCCACCGCTGACAGCACCGAGATGGCGGGCGTGATGATCGCGTCGCCGTAGAAGAGCGCGGTCGCCAGCACGCCGAGCAGGACGATGCCGCGCGTCCATTTCACCTTGCCCGATCGCACGATCAGCGCCAGCAGCGCGAGGCTGCCGCCTTCGCCGTCATTGTCGGCGCGCATGGTGACGAGGACGTACTTGATCGTGACGACCAGCGTCATCGTCCAGAAGATCAGGCTCAGCACGCCGAAGATATGCGGTCGGTCGATCAGCAGCGGATGCGGGCCGGCGAAGCTCTCCTTCAGCGAATAGAGCGGCGAGGTGCCGATGTCGCCGAACACCACGCCGATCGCGCCGAGCGCCAGCGGCAGGGTCTTGCCCGAGCCGTGCTCGGAGGAGGAATGGGCGGTATCGGTCATGAGGTTCCGTCGGCGGTGAACGCGCAAGCGTGGCTATGGGGCCTGTCCATATCGAAATCCACGGACGCGCGTTAGCTTCACGGTGGCGTTTCGCCGATCCGCATTAAATCCGCATAAAGTCGGCGACGAGGGCTGAACATGGCGCGGGCAAAAAGAAAGCCCGCCGCACGGGATCGTGCGACGGGCCGGAGGGGGGAGTGCGCCCGGCCGAAGGGGCCGGCCGGGCGATGACTTCGGGGGACTTAGAAGCGCAGCTGGCCGAACAGGCCGATCTCGCTGTTGGTGGCGCGGCCACCGATCGGGATCGCGACGCTCGGCGCATTCTGGTTGCCGAGGCTGGCGGCGACCAGGTCGCCATTGTTGCCGACCTCACGCTTGTAGACGAGGGCCAGATCGACGATCTTGACCGGCTCCCACTGAATGCCAGCGTTGAAATAATGCTGCTTGAAGTCGTCGTTGGTGATCTTGTTCGGCTTCACCCAGTCGTAGCGACCGAAGACGCTCCAGGTCTTGGCGAAGTTCACGTTGCCGAACACGGACCAGCCATCGGCCTTGTCGGTCGCGACGGTGTTGGTGTTGTTCCAGTTCTTGGCGTGGAAATATTCGCCGCCGATGCCGAACAGCTTGCTCTTGTACCCGACCAGCGCGTCGAGGCGGGTGGCGGTGCGGATGTCGCGCGTGCCGGTCGGCAGCGTGATCACGGCGCCTTCGGTGTCATTGCCGCGCTTGCCGCTATAGCCGCCGGCGGCCGCGTAGAAGCCCTTGTAAGAGGTCGAGACGCGGCCTTCGAAGTCGACCGACTTGGTCACCTTCACGTTGCGATAGCCGCCACCGTCGATGACCGAGAACTGGTAGCTCAGCAGGCCGCCGGCGAGATCGCCGAGGACGTGGACACCCCAATCGGCCGACGTGCCGAAGTTGGTGCGGTCGATCAGGACGTTTTCGATGTGGCGATAGCCGTACTGGTTCTCGACATAGGGAACCCAGGGCAGATCGGCCGCGCCGAGGCGGATGATGAAGGCCGGGTTCAGCTTCGCCTGCAGGTAGGCCTTCTTCACGTAGAAGCCGCGGCCGACCAGTGCGGTCGAGTTCGCCGGAGCGGTCGCCGAGTTGGCGTTGAAATTGTAGTTCGAGGTCGAGCCGACGACGTTCGAGATGTCCATCGTCAGGTTCGCCGCGAAGATCGGGCTGAACGTGTGATCGATGCCGAGGTAGAAGCGCTTGATGTCGAAGCCGGTGCCATTGCCGGCGGTGCCGCCGGTGGTCTTCACGCCGTTGACCTTCTGGGTCATGGTCGAGGCGTTGAAATACATGCGGCCCGAAATGACGGTGTCGTTCGCCCAGGCGTTCTTGGGCTTCGGCATCGCGGCGAGCTGGGTCTTCACCTCACCCGGAACGGCGGCCTGCGCGGTCGCAACCTGCGCCTGAGCCTGGGTCGCGGTCGCCTGCGCGGCGGCGGCGGTGTTCTGCGCATTGTTGATCGCGGCGGTGGCCTGCGCCGAATTCTGCTCCTGCGCATCGAGACGCGCGGTCAGCGCCTCGACCTGCGCCTTGAGCGCTTCGATCTCGGCGTTCTGGGAGTTGCTGCGCGCAACGGCCTTGTGCGCCTTGTGCTTCACCGGCTTGGCGAGCGCCGGGCCGGCCGCAATCATGGCGATACCCACGCTCGCACCCGCGAGCAGGTTGAATTTGCTGGTCATGAAAAGCCCCTTTCGAGAGCCCGCCGCTCGCGGGCCTTCGAGGGAGCCGGTAGTCTCGCACCGTGACTCGTCCGTGATGGAAATGTTACGGTTCGGTGACGACCGTCACATATGTGCAGGGATGCAACAGGTCATCCTGATCGAGATCAATTGCTTTTGCCGGGGGTGTTGATAACGGCTGTGCGTGGCACGTGGCTGGACGATCCCGCTTCTGCGCTCGGAGCGCTCGGTCAGCCGGTTCGTCCTGGCGTGCATGGCCTTGGCGTTCGTCGCGCTGATCGGATCGGCGGGCACTGCCGGCTGGTTCGTCATGCGCGCGCAGGAACATGCCACCTGGGTGGAACACACCTATGAGGTGGAGCGCCGGGTCTCCACGCTGCGGGTGCTGATCGAGCGGCTGGAGGTGGCGCGGCGCGGCTATCTGCTGACGCGCAATCCGCAGACCAAGCGCACCTTCATCGCGACGGTGAAGGGCGAGGCGCCGTTGATCGCCGAGATCAAGCGACTGACCGTCGACAATCCGGTCGAGCGGCAGAATATCGCTGACATCGAGCAGCTGACCATCACCCATCTGGGGCTGCTGTCGCGATCGATGATGCTGGCGGATCGCGATCCGGCGCTGGCCATCGCCATCTTCAATCACGACCAGAGCCTCGGGATCACGCGCCAGCTCCGCGAGACCACGGCGGCGATGCTCGACGAGGAAAATCGCCTGCTCGAGCCTCGCATCGAGGCCCAGCGCGAGGCGGTGCGCATCCTGTTCTACGCGCTGGCCTTCGCGGGCGCGCTGGCGGTGGCGACGGCGATCTTCTCGATCCTCGTGCTGCGTCGCTACACCACCAACCTCGTCCAGACGCGCGAGGCGGTCGAGAAGCTCAACGACGAGCTGGAGGATCGCGTCGAGGAGCGCACGCGCGATCTGTCCCGCGCGAACGAGGAAATCCAGCGCTTCGCCTATATCGTCAGCCACGATCTGCGCTCGCCGCTGGTCAACGTGATGGGCTTCACCGGCGAACTGGAGGCGGCCGCCAAGCCGCTCGCCGCGCTGATCGACAAGGTCGAGGCGGAGGCGCCGCAACTGCTCGACCAGGATGCCGCTCTCGCCGCGCGCGAGGATCTGCCCGAATCGATCGGCTTCATCCGCACCTCCACGCAGAAGATGGACCGCCTGATCAACGCGATCCTGCGCCTGTCGCGGGAGGGCAAGCGCGTGCTGACGCCCGAGCGGCTGGACCTGACGCAGCTGGCCGACGCGATCGTCGCCTCGTTGCAGCACCGGCTCGACGAGATCGGCGCGACCATCACCGTGCAGCGCGGGATGCCGACCGTGGTTGTCGATCGCTTGGCGGCCGAGCAGATGCTGTCCAACCTCGTCGAGAATGCGGTCAAGTATCTGAAGCCCGGCGTCCCCGGCCGCATCACCGTCTCGGCGACGGTCGATCGCGGCAAGGTCGATATCGCCATCGCCGACAATGGTCGCGGCATCGATCCGCGCGATCATGACCGCATCTTCGATCTGTTCCGCCGATCCGGCCAGCAGGACCAGCCGGGCGAGGGAATAGGCCTCGCGCATGTCCGTGCGCTGGCGTACAGGCTCGGTGGTTTCGTCGATTGCAAGTCCGCGCTCGGGGAGGGCGCGACCTTCACGCTCAGCCTCCCCGTGCAACCCGTCATCCAAGGATAAGCCTCCATGAACGCCCACCAGCCCGTCACCATCGTGATGATCGAGGACGATGAGGGCCATGCCCGCCTGATCGAGAAGAATATCCGCCGCGCGGGCATCTCGAACGACATCAAGCATTTCACCGACGGCACGTCGGCGCTGGCGCATCTCTACGAGGCGCCCGACGGCCCGGCGCTCAACGGCCCGGCGCTGATCCTGCTCGATCTCAACCTGCCGGACATGTCGGGGACGGACATCCTGCAGAAGATCAAGGCCGACGGTAACCCGCTCAAGCGTACCCCGGTGATCGTGCTGACCACCACCGACGACAAGGTCGAGATCCAGCGCTGCTACGATCTCGGCGCCAACGTCTACATCACCAAGCCGGTGGACTACGAGAATTTCGCCACCGCGATCCGGCAGCTCGGCCTGTTCCTGGCGGTCATTCAGGTTCCCGACATCGAGCCGGAGGCCTGACGCCCCGCATGGAAGGCGCCCGCGTCCTCTATATCGACGACGATGCTGGCCTGTGCCGGCTGGCGTCGCGCGCGTTCGAGCGGATGGGCTGCACGGTCGATACCGCGCAGAGCGGTGCCGAGGGCGTGGCCAAGGCCGCCCTCGGCGGGTTCGATCTGATCGCGGTCGATCATTTCATGCCGGAGCAGGACGGGCTGGAGACGCTCGCCCAGATCCGCGCACTGCCGAGCCCCCCGCCGGTGGTCTATGTCACCGGATCGGAGGACAGCCGCATCGCCGTTGCCGCGCTCAAGGCGGGTGCGGCGGACTATGTGATCAAGTCGATCGGCGAGGATTTCTTCTCGCTGCTCGGCTCCGCCTTCCAGCAGGCGCGCGCCAAGCAGCGGCTGGAAGTGGCCAAGGCCCAGGCCGAGGAAGAGCTGCGCCACTCCAACGCGAGGCTGGAAACCTTGCTCAAGGAGGTGAACCACCGCGTCGCCAACTCGCTGCAGCTGGTTTCCGCCTTCGTTCACATGCAGTCTGCGGCGCTGCCCGACGATGCGGCGAAGAGCGCGCTGCAGGATGTCCAGCGCCGCATCCAGGCGATCGCGCAGGTTCATCGCCGGCTCTATACCGGGGATGGCGTCGATACGGTGGCGATGGACGACTATCTCGCCGCTCTGGTCGCCGAGCTGCAGGAAACGTGGTCCACCCCGGCCGCGCCGCGTGTGCTGACGCTGGCGAGCGAGCCGATCCGCATGAAGACCGATCGCGCCGTATCGCTGGGCGTGATCGTCAACGAGCTGGTCTCCAACGCCTGCAAATACGCCTATCCGGCCAACGGGGCCGGTGAGGTTCGTATCGCGCTCACCCGCGACGGCGAGGATCGTTTCCTCCTCAAGGTGGAGGATGACGGCTGCGGCATCGAGGCGGATGCCAAGCCCAAGGGCACCGGCCTCGGCACCAAAGTGATCCGCGCGATGGCGAAGAGCCTGCAGGCCCAGCTCACCTACGACGTCGCGCATCACGGCGTTCGCGCCGTTCTCTCGGCGGCTTGCTGAACCCTATTCGGGTACGCTTTCGCCTGAACCGCCGAGTTCCGCTGGAAAGTCCTTCAGCTTCGGCAGGCCATCTTTCATGGGCAGGACCGTCTCGGCATAGTTGACGTGCACCGCCGGCTGGAAAGCGAGGCCAGGGATGGTTGCCGAGAACACGTCGATCAGGGCGATCGGCGGATGACGCGTCATCAGGTGCCCACCGCATTTCGCGCAATATTGGCGGTGGCTGAGTTCGCCCTTGGCGAAGGTCGCGACATGCTCCGCTCCGCCGGTCACCGTCACCGCATCGGGCGTCCACAGGCTGAAGGCGTTGACCGGCCCGCCCGACCAGCTGCGGCAGGATCGGCAATGGCAATAGCCCATCGCCTCCGGCTCGCCCGACACTTCGATCGTCACGGCGCCGCAGAAGCAGCTGCCCGTATAGGTCATGTGCGCCTCCCTCTCTCCGCCATCAGTCTATGCCGATGGCGGAGAGTCGGGAAGGCGGCCTAAAGACTCAGTTCGGGCCGTTGCCCCCGGCATGGCCGCGCGAGATGGCGGGCGCGGTCGGTGGCGTCGCGCTCGACGCGCTCGCCACGATCTCGTCGTACCAAGCGGAGAGGTCGCGGTGCATGGCGCGCAGCGCGTCCGGGTTCAGATAGGCCATGTGGCCCGACGGATAGTAGCGGAAGGCGATGTTCTGCGCCTGCGCGGGCTGCAGCCCCATATGATGCAGGTCGTATTCGGTGCCGAAGAACGGGGTCGCCATGTCGTAATAGCCGTTGAGAGACAGAAGGTGGAGATACGGATTGGTCCGCATCGCCGCCGATATGTCCACCGCGACGTCCGGCGCGGCCTGCTTGCCGCGGCCGCCGCCCGGCGCATCATGCGTCCAGTCCCACTTGAAGCCGTCCGTGCCATAGGCCGAGACGCGGTAAGGCATGTCTGTGCGGTAGTTCAGCTCGCGCGCCATGTAGTCGTTGAAGCTGGCGATGAAGGCGCCGGAGATGGCGGTGTCGGACGCGTCATATTCCGGGCGCTCGCCCGCTGCATCGGCATCGATGCCCGTGTAGCGGCTGTCGTAGCGGCCGACGGTCAGCCGCTGGTCGCGCAGCAGTTCTTTCTGGAAGCGGGCGAGGTCGACGCGCAGGTTCGCATCGAGGATGAACTGCGGCGATAGGCCGGTCAGCGCCGACATCTGCTGTGCGATCTGCGCGCGGGTCTGCGGATCGAGCGCGGAACCCTGCGCCAGCGCCGCCGCATAGGGGCCGGCAGCCCACTGCCGGGCCTGCTCCACCACGGTCGCCACGTCGGCGGGCGGGTTGGCGAGCTTGTGGTGATACCAGGCGGTCGCCGCGAAGCTCGGCAGGTAGTTGATGTAGATTTGGTCGAAGCCCGGCTGGCGGATGCCGTAGTTGAGGATCGACGAGAGGATCACCGCGCCGTTCAGCGCCATGCCGCGATCCTGCAGCAGATAGGAGAGCGCGCCGGTGCGGGTGGTGCCGTAGCTTTCGCCGAAGATCACCTTGGGGCTCTGCCAGCGGGCATTCTTGGTCACGTAGCGCATGATCGCACGGGCGAAGCCGTCGGCGTCCTGGTCGACGCCCCAGAAATCCTTGTCCTTCTTGTCGCCGAGCGCGCGCGAATAGCCGGTGCCGATGGCGTCCACGAACACCATGTCGGTCTTGTCGAGCAGGGTCTCCGGATTGGGGCCGAAGGCGTAGGGGGCGGGCTTGATATATTCGGGGTTGGCGGTCTGCACGCGCTCGGGCGCGAAGCTGCCCATGTGGAGCCACAGCGTCGAGGAACCGGGTCCGCCATTGTAGAAGAAGGTGACCGGGCGACGCTTGTAATCCTTCACGCCGTCGGCGGTGTAGGCGACGTAGAAGACCGATGCGATCGGCTTGGCATCGTCGTCACGGATGGTCAGCGTGCCGGCGGTCGCGGTGTATTTCATCGCGCCCGCATGGGTGGTCGCGACATGGTGGGTGACCGACGCCTGCTCCATCACCGGCGCCTTCACCCAGCCGGCCTGCGCGTCGTCGTCCTTGTCCTGCTGGTGCCCCTTGGCGATCGCTGACTTGTCGTCGCTTTTGCCGGGCTTGTCCTGCGCGGAGGCCATCGTGGGGAGCGCGATCGCGGTGGCGAGCGCGAGGAGGGGCAGGCGGAATCGTGCAAGCATCGGGGGGAGTCCTCGTCAGCGATACGGGCGCGATCATGGCCCCCCGGCCCCAGTCGCGAAATCGTATACACAGGCTCGGGCCGCGATGCGCAACCCCAAATTCACAGGAAGGGCGCGGCGACCTCCGCCGGGATGCGCAGCGGCCGCCCGGTGTGGCGATCGAGCATCGCCCAGGTCGTGCGCGCGCGGACATGCGGTTTGCCGCCGTCGCCGACGAACTCCACGAAGCGATCGAAGCGCGCGCCGGTGGGCGCGTCCCCCACCCACGTCCGCGCCGTCACCCTGCCGCCGGGGCCGAGGCCGCGCAGATAGTCGATCTCGTGGCGCACCACGACCCAGACAAAGGCCTCGACATGCGCCGGGTCGGCGGTGGCGGCCCAGTGCGCGGTGGCGACGTCCTGAATCCAGCGCACCCAGGCGGCATTGTTGACGTGGCCGAGTTCGTCGATCTCGGCCGCCGTCGCCTCGAACCCCATCTCGAAGACGGGGCGCGTCACCCCAGCGCCTCGATCATGAAGGCGAAGGCCTCGGCCCGCTCGGTGATCGAATCGAAGCGGCCGGACTTGCCGCCATGCCCCGCGCCCATGTTGATCTTGAGCAGCAGCGGGTTGGCGTCCGTCTTGGTGACGCGCAGCTTCGCCGCCCACTTGGCCGGCTCCCAATAGGTGACGCGCGGATCGTTGAGACCGCCGGTGATCAGCATCGGCGGATAGGCCTGCGCGCTCACCTGATCGTAGGGCGAATAGCTGCGGATGAGGCCGAACGCCTTGGGATCGGTGATCGGATTGCCCCATTCGGGCCATTCGCCGGGGGTGAGCGGCAGGCTCTCGTCCTGCATGGTGTTGAGCACGTCGACGAACGGCACGTCCGCCACCACCGCGCCCCACAGGCCGGGATCGGTGTTGGCGACCACGCCCATCAGCTCGCCACCCGCCGATCCGCCCTGGATAGCGATGCGACCGGGCGCGGCGAAGCCGGCATCGATCAGACCCTGCGCAGCGTCCGAGAAATCGTGGAAGGTGTTCCAGCGCTTCTCCGCCTTGCCATCGAGATACCAGCCGTAGCCGAGATCGTCGCCGCCCCGGATGTGCGCGATGGCGCAGGCCCAGCCGCGATCGAGCAGGCTGAGGCGATCGGTCGAGAAGCTCGGCGGGATGGCGATGCCGTAGGCGCCATAGGCGTAGAGGTAGAGCGGGCCTTTCCCGTCCTTGGCGAAGTCCTTGCGGTAGACCACCGACACCGGGATCTGCACGCCGTCGCGGGCCGACACTATCAGCCGCTCGGTGGCGTAGAGCGAGGCGTCGTAGCCCGACGGCACCTCGCGCACCTTCAGTGTCGTGCGGCTGCGCGTGGCGGGATCGTATTCGTACACCGTGTCCGGCGTGACCATCGATCCGTAACCGATCCGGAAGCCCGGCGAATCGAACTCCGGATTGGTGCCGAGCGAGGCGGTGTAGCTCGCCTCCGGAAAGGCGACGCGATGTTCGTCGCCCTCGTAGGTGCGCAGCCGGATCTGGTCGAGCCCGTCGACCCGCTCCTCGATCACCAGATGCTCCGCGAAGCTGGTGAGGCCCCGGATGTAGACTTGATCCGATCCGGCGATCACCGTCTTCCACTCGCCTGGAGCCTCGGGCGAGGCGACCGCGACGCGGAAGTTGATGTGATCATCGTTGGTGTGGACCCACAGCTTCCCGTGTGCCGAATCCACGCCATACTGGCGCTTCGCCTTGCGCGGCGCGATCAGCAGCGGCTCGGCGGACGGATCGGCGGCGGGCACCAACCGTACTTCGCTCGTCTCGTGATCGTTGGTGCCCAGCACGATCCACTGCCGGTCCTGCGTGCGGCCGACATGGACGTTGAAGCCGATATCCTCCTTCTCCTCGTAGAGCGTCGTGTCGCTCTCCGGATCGCTGCCCAGCTTGTGCAGCCGCGCGCGGAAGGTGCGCCAATTGTCGTTGACCTCGGTATAGGCGACCGCGTCCGATCCGGCCGACCACACCACGCCGCCGTTGACGACACTGCTGACCGTCTCGATGTCCGCACCCGTCGCGAGATCGCGGATGCGCAAGGTGAAGCGTTCGGCCCCGTTGCTGTCCGACGACCAGGCCGCGAGCTTTCCATCGGGGCTGACCGCCAGCGCGCCCAGCCGGAAATACTCCTTGCCCTCGGCCTCGGCGGCTTCGTCGAGAATCACCTGCCCCGGCTCGTCCGTGCCGGTCGGGCGGCGCATCCAGCGGCGATATTGCGCGCCCTTCTCGAACGACCACCAATAATCCCAGTCGCCGTCCTTGCGCGGCACCGAGCTGTCATCCTCCTTGATGCGGCCCTTCATCTCGGCGAACAGGGTGTCGACCAGCGGCCGCACCGGCGCCATCGCCTGCTCGAAATAGGCGTTCTCCTCTTTGAGATAGGAGAGCACCGCCTCGTCGGTGACGTTCGGATAGCCCGGATCCTTCAGCCAGAAATAGTCGTCGGAAACGGTCTGGCCGTGCCGCTCGTAGCTGTGGGCATGGCGGGTCGCGAGCGGCGGGGCGGGGAGCTTGGCGGGATCGATCATGGCCCGCCTTGTGGGCATCGCCGGGGCGCTGTGCAAGCGGGCGTGCCCGCCTTCGTATCCGGCTGTCCTGCGCAAGCATCCGCCCCGAATAGCGGGGGGCTTGACTTGGCGGGGTTTTGCTACAAACCTGCAGCACATAATAATATTTGTGGGAGAGAATTTGATGCTGGCCATAGCTTTGGCGACATTGCCCGTGACGGGACTTGCGATCGTGGGCGTTCTGGCGAAGTTCGCGCGGAGCTGATCCAGCACCGGTAGCGCCGCCGCCGGCCTTCACCCGGCCGGCGAACGGGTCTATTGAGGCCTCCATGTCTAGCTATGCCGATCGCCTCGCCGCCCTGCGCGACGAGCTCGCCCGCCGCCGTCTCGACGGCTTCGTCGTTCCGCTCACCGACGAGCACATGTCCGAATATGTCGGTGCCTATGCCCAGCGCCTCGCCTGGCTGACCGGGTTCGAGGGATCTGCCGGCACCGCCGTCGTGCTGCCGCAAGAGGCCGCGATCTTCACCGACGGCCGCTACACCCTGCAGGTGCGCGAGCAGGTCTCCGCCGATCAGTGGAGCTACCAGTCGGTGCCCGAGACCTCGGTCTCGGCCTGGCTGAAGGAACATGCGCCGAAGGGCGGGCGGATCGGCTATGATCCGTGGCTGCACACCAAGGGCTGGGTCGATGCCGCGACCAAGGCGCTCGCCGCGCGCGGTGCGGAACTCGTCGCGGTCGAGACCAACCCGATCGATTCGGTGTGGCCGGATCAGCCGCTCCCTTCCGACGCGCGCCTCGTCGTGCAGCCCGACGCGCTGACCGGCCAGTCGGCCGCGGCCAAGCGCGCCGATGTCGCCGAGTGGCTGGACGCGCAGGGCGCCGACGCGGTGGTGCTCTCCGCGCTCGATTCGATCGCCTGGGTATTCAACGTGCGCGGCACCGACGTCAGTCGCACGCCGGTCGCGCTGGCTTACGCGCTGGTCAATTCGGATGCCACGGCCGACCTGTTCGTCGATCCCGAGAAGGTGGACGAGGCGGTCGCCCAGCATCTCGGCAATTCGGTGCGGATCCAGCCGCGCGATGCCTTCGCCGGCGCGCTGGAGGGGCTGTCGGGCAAGAAGGTCTCGGTCGATCCCGATCGCGCTGTCGCCGCCATCTTCGAGCGTCTGAAGGGCGCCGGCGCCACGGTGACCGAGGCGCGCGATCCCACCATCCTGCCCAAGGCGATCAAGAACGCGGTCGAGATCGCCGGCACGACGGTGGCGCATGTTCGGGACGGTGCGGCGGTGACGCGCTTCCTGCACTGGATCGATACCGTCGCGGCCAAGGGCGGGCAGGACGAGTTGACCGCCGCCGCCCAGCTCGAGGCCTTCCGCGCCGAGACAGGTGCGCTCAAGGATCTGTCGTTCGACACCATCTCCGGCGCCGGACCGAACGGCGCGGTGGTGCATTATCGCGTGTCAGAAAAGACGGTGCTGCCGATCGAGCAGAACTCGCTCTACCTCGTCGATTCGGGCGGGCAATATGCCGACGGCACCACCGACATCACCCGCACCATCGCGATCGGCGAGCCGACGGCGGAGATGAAGGACCGCTTCACCCGCGTGCTCAAGGGCCATATCGCGCTCGCCCGCGCGATCTTCCCGCAGGGTACGCGCGGCACCCAGCTCGATACGCTGGCGCGGCAATATCTCTGGGAGGTCGGCCTCGATTATGCGCACGGCACCGGCCACGGCGTCGGATCGTATCTTTCGGTGCACGAGGGGCCGCAGCGCATCGCCACGCCCAACGGCCAGCCAGGCGGCGACGAGCCGCTGCGCGCCGGCATGATCCTTTCCAACGAACCCGGCTACTACAAGACCGGCGCCTATGGCATCCGCATCGAGAATCTGGTGCTGGTGCAGGATCGCGCGGTCGAGGGTGCGGAGAAGAAGCTGCTCGGCTTCCACACGATCACGCTGGCACCGATCGACCGGCGGCTGGTGGATGTCGCGATGCTGTCACCGGCCGAGCGCGCGTGGCTCGACGCCTATCACGCCCGTGTGCTGCGCGAGATCGGTCCGCTGGTGCCTGCCGAGGTGAAGGCCTGGCTGGAGCAGGCGACCGCGCCGCTGTGAGGCTGGTTGTCCGATAGCGAGTATCGCGGCGGCACGACCGCCGGCGGGCGATGGGGATGCGGCCTCGCGATCCTCATCTGCCTGCCGGTGGGCATATACCTGACGCTCGTGGCGGCCTTGGGCGATTGCACATACGGCGTGCAGTGCCACAGGGGCATGCTGTTGGACGTTATTCTCCCGACGGCCGCGCTTGCCGCGCTCATTGGCTTCGGCGCGCGCTGGCTCATCAACGGCATGAATCGGGAACGCGGCGACGATCCCTAGGGCGCGTCAGGGTTGTGCATCCTTCTCCGCCACCGGCTCATCCTTCTCCCGCGCCTGCTCCTTGCGGCGGCGGAGATTCTGGCGGAGCGCTTCGGCGAGGCGCTTCTCGCGGTCGGTCTGGGCGGTCATGGCCTTGGCGTAAGACGATCGTCACGATCCGCGCAAGCCGCCTTGACGAGGCCGTCCACATTCTTCATAGGGCCGGCCTCCGCCGCCGGCTTGGCCGGTTAGCGGTTCCGGGCCGTGCTGCCGTAGCTCAGTGGTAGAGCGCATCCTTGGTAAGGCTGAGGTCGGGAGTTCAATCCTCCCCGGCAGCACCACCGGCCCCTTTTCCTATCGATAGCGATCAGCGGCGGGGCGGCTTCGGCCGCAGCCGGCAGATCGCGCGATCGGCGATCTCGCCGGTGGTACCGGGCGTGGCGGGGGACAGGCGGCGCAACGCCGCATCGACATCCTCGCGCGAATGGCCGAGCGTCGCTCCGGCCGCATCGGTGCGAATCTGCTCGAGCGAGGTGGTGAGCCGCCGCTCGCAATCGATCGCATCGAGATTCTGCTCGCGCGCCGTGCCGTCCGCGCGCGGCTCGGCCAGCGCGATCCGCCACCAGCCGTGCGTCAGGCCGCCCGCCGTCACGATATGCGCGGCGTCGACCTCGACCACGCCGCCTTCGGCATGCTCGCCCACCGCGACCCAGCGCGGCGGCACCGGCCGTCCGGATGCCGCCGTCGCCATGATGCAGGCGATCCCGATCGCCGTTCCGATAGTCCGCATGGCCCCCTCCCTGAAGGATCAGAAGATGCCGTGCCCGATCACCAGTCGCACCAGTCCGACGACGAGCACCACGAGATTGAGGTTGCGCCCCGCATTGCCGCTCGACAGCACGCCGACGCCGAGGCCGACCACCGCGATCGGCAGGATGAACCAGTAGAGCCAGCCGAACAGCGGCAGGAACGCGACCAGCGCCGGCACCAGCGCGACGAGGCCGATCAGGACCGAGATCAGGTTCAGCATTACCGGACTATCACCCGGATGCGCCGTTTTGCCAAGGCATCGGCGACCGTATCCGACCGGGCGATTCATCGGCGCTTCCTTCACCGGAATCTGTCCGTCGCCCCGCACGGGCCTCGGCGCTGTCGGGCGAGGGCGGGTGGGGCGTAACAGCGTAGGGTGGCGAACGCGAAGCGGTTGTCGACGCGGCCCGTCACAGCGAGCCTGCCTTGCCGCCGCATCGGAGGCTGCGCGCGCTGGGGCCGGCCGCCAGGCGCTATTCCGTTTCGATGGCGTCCACCCGATCCGGATAGAAAGCGAGGTGGCCCGCAATCGCCGCCACGGCGTCGTGCGGGGTCTCGTAGCTCCACACGGCGTCCACCGCGCGGTCGCCGCCCGCCGGAATGCTGAAATAGCTGGCGTCGCCCTTGTAGGGGCAGTGGGTGCCATGATCGGTGCGCACCAGCGCCGCCATCTCGACATCGGCACGCGGGATGTAGAAGACGGGCGGGTAGTTCGCTTCGCGCAGCATCAGCGCGGATGTGCTGTCGGCGATGGTGAGGCCGCCGGCGATGATGGTGACCCGGCCACCGGCCGGCTCGATGGTGATAGGATGGTCGGGTCCGGGGACGAGGATGGGCTGGGCTGCCATGCGGAAACTCCTGCGCGGGGCAGTCCTATATGGGGAGCGCGATCCGCGGATCCAGGCTCGAGGGGCGGCAGGCGCGGCGGCGAAGCGCGCGATGACCTGTAACGCGCAAGGGGACCGGCGCGTATTCCGATCGCAGGAGGGGGCAAATGGATATCCGGTTCGATTGCACGCAATGTGGGCGATGTTGCCACGATCTTAGGCTGCCGCTGAGCATCGACGAGGCGATCGTCTGGGCCGGGCGGGGCCACGACGTGCAACTGCTCTGTGACGCGCTGCCGTCATTGTCCGGTGATCCGCCGGAGGAGATCGTCGCACGCTTCCGCCATGACCGGTCGTTTCCCGCCATGAGCGGAGGGCTGCCGATCCGTGTGGCCATCATTCTCGTCGCCAGACACGCCGGTGCGTGCCCGCATCTGCTGCCCGACATGCGCTGCGGCAATTACGCCGATCGTCCGCGTGTGTGCCGCATCTATCCCGCTGAGATCGCACCGCATGTCCGGCTCGACATCCAGAACAAGCTCTGCCCGCCGGAGGCGTGGGCAGGGGATCGGCCGTTGCTCCTGCGCGACGGCTTCGTGGCGGACGCGGGCCTCGGCAGCCTCATCGCGGCCCACCGGGCGGCGGCGCAGTCGGACGCACCGGCGAAGGCGCGGGCAGCGATGCTGCTCGGAGCGAGGACCGCAGCGCTCTGGAACGAGGGCTATGCGGTGCGCGCGCCTGCGCC
This sequence comes from Sphingomonas oryzagri, assembly GCF_029906645.1. Lineage (NCBI taxonomy): Bacteria > Pseudomonadati > Pseudomonadota > Alphaproteobacteria > Sphingomonadales > Sphingomonadaceae > Sphingomonas > Sphingomonas oryzagri. Next base: position 2,764,741 of record NZ_JARYGZ010000001.1, on the reverse strand, counting down.
CGACGATCTGGTGGCGGCGCTTGTGGAGGCCCGTGCGTCGATGGAAGAGGTCGATACAGGCGCGCACTGGTCGATCGTCAGCAACCGGAAGAGCACGCTGGCGATGTTGCGGGATGCCGATGCCGATGGCCGGTTCTGTCGATCGGACGCCGGCTATATCGGCTTCTTCGCCGATGAGGGGTGATTCTGCTGTTGGTCTGGCGGAGCGGGAGGGATTCGAACCCTCGAGGAGCTTTGGACCCCTACACACTTTCCAGGCGTGCGCCTTCGACCACTCGGCCACCGCTCCGTTAGGCGGCGCTGCCTAGCGGCATCGCACGGCTTCCGCAAGCCGAAGCTCTGTGGCAGCATCGCCCTTATGCGCCGAACCGCCCTGATCCCGCTTCTCGTCCTTCTCGCCGCAGCCCCGCCGCCCGCGATCCAGTCGCCCGGCGAGATCGTCGCGGCGGCGCCCGCCAGTGCCTGGCGCGCCGTCGATCCCGACAATCTGGTGCTGATGGACCTTGCCAATGGCGGGCATGTCGCGATCGAACTGGCCCCCGCGTTCGCCCCGGCGCACGTCGCCAATATTCGTGCGCTGGTGCGCGGCCACTGGTTCGACGGCAATGCGATCGTGCGTGTGCAGGACAATTATGTCGTCCAGTGGGGCGGGGCGGACGAGAAGAAGCCGCTGCCCGCGGGTGTCGCCGCGCATCTGCCGGCCGAATATGAACGGCCCCGCGCGGGGCTGGCGATGCGTCCGCTCGGTTTCCGCGACGCCTATGCGGCCGAGGTGGGCGATGCCGATGGCTGGCCCGTGGCGAGCGACGGCAAGAGCGCGTGGCTGCCGCATTGCTATGGCATGGTCGGCGTCGGGCGCGACATGCCGCCGGACACGGGCACGGGGGCCGAACTCTACACGGTGATCGGGCAGGCGCCGCGCCACCTCGATCGCAACATCACCGTGGTCGGGCGCGTGATCGACGGGATCGAGACGATGACGGCGCTGCCGCGCGGCACCGGCGATCTGGGCTTCTACACCGATCCGGCGCAGCGCACCGGGATCGTGCGGGCACGCATGGCGTCCGACGTGCCGGCCGCCGATCGCCCGCGCTATCAGGCAATGCGCAGCGATGCGCCGGCCTTTGCGGCCTATGTCGATGCGCGCGCCAACCGGCGGGACGCCTTCTTCGTCAGGCCGGCGGGTGCCGTCGATCTGTGCAATGCGCCGGTGCCCGTCCGCCGCGTGCCCTGAGGCTACGCGGCGTATCGGTCAGTGATGGCGGCCGCCGGCCGGCGGGCTGGAATGGCCGAAATTGCCGCCAAAGCGGCCACCGCCCGGTGGCGGGCCGGAATGTGCGCCGCCGGAGCCACCATGCCATCCGCCCTGATGGCCGCCGGGATTTCCACCCGGATTGCCGCCAGACGGCGGATTGCCCGGTCCGTTGCCGCCGTGCCATCCGCCATGGTGGCCGCCGTCGCCGCCTCCGTGCCAACCGCCATTGCCCGGACGGCCGTGCCAGCCATGCCCGCCCGGTCCGTTCCAGTCGTGGCGATGGCCGCCTCGATCGTAGACGAAATAGCCGCTGCCCGGATAATAATAGTCACCGTACCAGCCGTAGTTCGGCCAGCCGCCGTAATAATCGCCGCCCCAGCCGCCGTCATAATAAGGCGAGCCGCCATAATAGCCGCCGCCCGCATAAGCGCCGCCATAGCCATAGCCGTCGTCGACGCAGCCGCCGAGCGTCAGCGCGCCGGCCAGTGCAAGTCCCGCAACGCCGATCCGGCGCAGTCTGGAAACCCGTTCCATTGCCCATCTCCCGAGCGGCCACGCAGGGCGCGCGCCGCCACTTGAGATGTCATTCTATCTCAACCGGTTGAACCCGCGCTGAACCCGCCCCGTCGCGATGTGCCGCGACGGGACAGGCGCATCAGAACGGCATCAGCTTCGATTGCGGGGTGAACTTCATATAGCCCACGTTCGCGCCCAGCCGCCAGCCGACGCCGAGCCGGATCGGGATCAGCACCACGTCGCCGCGCCGCAGATAGCTCGCGGTGAAGCCGCCGACGAAATAGGCCGTGCCCTCGGCCGCCGGGAAGCGGTGATAGAGATCCTGGCTGTCGTACAAATTGTAGACGAGGATGAACTCCTTCGACGCATTGCCGCCGATGTCGAAGCCCAGCGACGGCCCCGTCCAGTAGACCGGGCGATCGCCCTCGATCTTGTGATGCAGCACGCCGGAGCCGTATTTCAGGCCGATGGCGAAGGCGCCGCTCGCCTCGCGGCCGGAAATATAGGCGGTCGGGCGGCCCTGATCCTTGAGCACGCGCTCGATCATCCGGGCAAGCCCCTCGGCGCCGCGCCCGAACACGCCCTCGGCCGCGTCGAGCACGTCATGCTCCTCGAACGTCTGGTTGTCCGGCGCGCGCGACGCATTGGTCGCCGGCGGGGCGGAGCGATCGTCGCCCGAAGGCGCGGAGGCGGGCGGGGACGGGGGGGCGTTGTAATCGCTCTCCGGCGGCGGCTGGGTGCCGCTGGTCTCCGGCTGGCCGCTGCCGGCCGGCGCGAGATCGCTGTGCGCCTGCGAGGAGGACGGATCGACCGTGCGAATCTGCGCGCAGACCGGCGCGGCCGCGAGCGCCAGCACGGCGGCGATTGCAACGGGTGCCGCGATCCGGCGGGCGATGATGGTCATGGAAATGCTCTGCTCCCCCGAAAAGTCCGGCACTGGTTAACCGCGAAGCGCCTTGCCGCGCAATGAACGCGCCGGGCCGTTCCCACAGCACGACTCAACGAAGGCACGCTTCGCCGCGCTGGACCCTGTTGTGCAGCCGAAAAACGCTCGCTATAGCCGCCCGCACGCCGCAGCTCGGAGACGTGGGTGAGTGGCTGAAACCAACGCTTTGCTAAAGCGTCGTACGGGAAACCGTACCGAGGGTTCGAATCCCTCCGTCTCCGCCAGCCGGCCGGCTCCGATGCAGGAGTGGCCGGCATGGGGCGATCGATGCCGAGAGCTTCCCGCATTGGTTCGCGCCGCGATGGCGCTCAACGCCGCTAAGACGCAGCGCTAGCGCAGGTCCGCGCGCAGTTCGCGCACGCCGCGGCCGAGCCGCTGGCGCAGCAGCGTGCGCAAGGTTGCGCCGTCGACATAGCCCACTTCCTCGGCAATCGCATCAAGGCCGAGTTCGCCGCTGCGGATCAGCGATTGCGCGCGTTCCACCCGCAGATCCTGAAAATAGCGGAGCGGCGACTTGCCGAGCACCGCCTGGCATTTGCGCTGGAGCGAACGCGGACTGGTCGCCAGCGCATCGGCTGCCTCCCGCAGCGAGAAACCCTGGTGCAGCCGACCGCGCGACCAGCGTTCGAAGCGCGCGATCAGCGGATCGGCGCCGGCCAGATGGCTGGGGATGATATAGGCGGCCTGTGAGGAGCGGAGATCGGCCAGCAGGTAGCGTGACACGAGCGTCGCAAGCTCTGGGCTGGCCTGCCGTATCAGCCAGAGCGCAAGATCGAGGTGGCCCATCGCCGATCCGGCGGTGACGCCCGCGTCCGTCGGCACCAGCATCCGCGTCTCGTCGAGCGCCACCTTCGGGTAGCGCTGGCGGAACAGCGGCGCGAGCGACCATGTCGAGGTGCCTCCCGTCCGTCCAGCAGCCCCTCCTCCCGAACCGTCACCCCCAGCCGTGAAGCAACCGCCGCCCCAAGAGTCGCTCGATCCGCCACCATCGAACGATTTGCCGCCGCCACCTCCACGAGTGAAACCGCCACCACGCCAGGAGGTTCTGGCGGTGTCACTGCCAGACGATCCGCCATCCTTGAACGTGAAGCGCCCGTTGGCCGGGTCGTGATCTGGGTTGAATTTGACCTCGAGAATGTCGGTGGACCGGGACCATCTGCCCGTACGGAGATATTATCCGAAATGCTCCGGTGGAATACGGATCCGTGCCGTCGCCGAACCGATCTGCCTCATATCAGCCCTCCCAGGAACGCCACATGCTTGTACCGGAATGGTTGGAACAAATCAAGAACATTATCCCGCAGGGAGAACCCTCGGCATCGATGTGCTGTCCAGACATGGAGGAGTTGGCGCGCCCGGCAGGACTTGAACCTGCGACCATCCGCTTAGAAGGCGGATGCTCTATCCAGCTGAGCTACGGGCGCTCCGGAAGCGCGCATAGCCCGGATTGCGTGGATGCGAAACCGCGATACTGTGCCGCCTCATGACGGATACGCAACAGAACGCATCGCAGCCCGGCCTCCGCACGGTCGAGGCGGACGAGGTGGGGAAGGGCGGCTTCCGCTATTTCGATTTCATGATGACGGCGTTTGTCGCCATCCTGCTGCTCTCCAACGTGATCGGTGCGGACAAGGCGGCGACGCTGGGGGGCCTCAAGTTCGGCGCGGGCATCCTGTTCTTCCCGCTCTCCTACCTGCTCGGCGACATCCTGACCGAGGTGTACGGCTATTCGCGCGCCCGGCGCTGCGTGTGGGCGGGGTTCGCGGCGATGATCTTCCTCGCGCTGATGACCTTCGTGGTGGTGAAGCTGCCGCCGGCGCCGGGCTGGTCCAACCAGCCGGCCTACGAGCTGGTGTTCGGGCAGACAGGGCGGATCGTCCTCGCCAGCATCTGCGCCTTCTGGGCGGGCGAGTTCGTCAACGCTTTCGTGCTGGCGCGGATGAAGGTGTGGACGGGCGGAAGGTACCTGTGGACGCGCACCGTCAGCTCGACCGTGTTCGGGCAGGCGATGGACAGCCTGATCTTCTATCCGCTCGCCTTCTGGGATGCGCCGGGCTTCACGCATGGCCTCGTCATCACGATCATGGTGACCAACTGGGCGATGAAGGTGGGCTGGGAGGTGCTGCTGACCCCGTTCACCTATCTGGTGGTCGGCTTCCTCAAGCGTGCCGAGGGGGTGGAGGTGTTCGACACCCGCACCAACTTCTCGCCGTTCCGCGCGCGGGATTAATCGGGGCGGGCGCCCGTCGAACGTGCCGTGACGCCGCCGGCTGCCAGCGCCCACCAGCAGATGAAGGGCTGGGCGAACAGGCGCGGATAGTGATAGGCCCAGCCGAGCCCGGTGCCGGTCGAGAGATCGTGCACCGCGTGCAGGATGTTCGCGGGATAGACGCAGACGGCGTAGAGCGCGAGCATCACGCCTGCGATCGCGCGGGTCGCCGGCACGAACAGCCCTGCCGCGCCGGCGATCTCGGCGGCGCCGGTCAGCAGGATCACGGCGTGCGGATACGGAACCGCCGGCGGCATCACGCCCGCGAACACATCCGGGCGGGCGAGGTGGACCATCCCCGCTATGGCGAACAGGGGCGCGAGGGTGAGGCGGGCGAGATCGGCGCTTTTCATCGCGCCGCGGCCGTCACGCCAGCGCGCCGACCAGGCCCTCGAAGATGCGGCGGCCGTCGGTGCGGCCGTGGGCGGCCTCGATCATGCGCTCGGGGTGGGGCATCATGCCCAGCACGTTGCCCGCATCGTTGACGATGCCCGCGATATTGCGCGCCGATCCGTTGACGTCGCCAGTGTAGCGAAACGCCACGCGGCCCTCGCCCTCCAGCCGGTCGAGCGTCGCGTCGTCGGCGAAGTAATTGCCGTCGTGATGGGCGACGGGGATCACGATCTCCTCGCCATCCTCGTAGCGGCTGGTGAACATGGTCTGCGAGGTGCCGACGGTCAGCCCCACGTCGCGGCAGACGAAGTTGAGGCCGGCGTTGCGCATCAGCGCGCCGGGCAGCAGGCCGGTCTCGGTCAGCACCTGGAAGCCGTTGCACACGCCCAGCACCGCGACGCCCCTGCCCGCCGCATCCGCCACCGCGCGCATCACCGGCGATCGCGCCGCCATCGCGCCGGAGCGGAGGTAATCGCCGTAGGAGAAGCCGCCGGGCACGCCGATGATGTCGAGGCCGTCGGGCAGCGTCGTCTCGCCGTGCCACACCATCACGGTCTCATGGCCGGTCAGTTCGCGGAAAGCGACGGCGAGGTCGCGGTCGCAGTTGGAGCCGGGGAAGACGATTACGGCGGCTTTCATGGCGCGGCGCTCCTGTCAGGCCTGTTCGATGCGGAAATTCTCGATCACCGTGTTGGCGAGCAGCTTGCGGCACATGTCCTCGATCGCGGCCGGCTCGGTGCCGTCGGCGAGATCCAGCTCGACGATCTTGCCGACGCGCACGTCGTTGACGCCGCCGAAGCCGAGGCCGGTCAGCGCATGGTGCACCGCCTTGCCCTGCGGATCGAGCACGCCGGGCTTGAGGGTCACGACGACACGGGTTTTCATGAGTCTGCTCCGGGGTCCGGTTTCGCGGTCCCTTTGGCGGAAGCGGCGCGCGGGCGCAAGGGCTGGTCCAGCCGCCCGCCGCTCAGCAGCTTCGCCGCCGGCCGCGACGCCAGCATCAGCGCCCGCCCCACCAGCACGGTGCCCCCCAATGCCATCACCGGCTGGAGCAGCAGGAAGGGAACGTAGCCCGACGCGCCCATCGGCCCGGTCACCAGCCCGATCGGCGGGCCGAGCAGCCAGATCAGCACGAGATGACAGCAGAACAGCAGGAAGGCGTAGCGCTCGACGCCCATGATCCGTGCGCCGGCCCGCGTCGGCACCAGCGCCAGCGCGATCCGCCAGACGGCGAGCGCGGCGGCGAAGCGCAGCGGCATGTCGATCGCATTGGCCGCCACGACATGCGCCTTCAGCCAGGCATCGTCCTGCACCGAGACAATCACCTTGCCCGGCAGCAGCAGGAGATAGGGCAGGATGCAGCCGATCAGCGGCCAGCGCGCGATCCGCTCGGCGGTGAGATGGCGGCGCGCCAGCATGCCGGAAAGGAAGAAGAGCAGAATCTGCGGGCGCAGCAGCACGTAGAGGTTGAGGTTGCTGATCGACCATGCCGCCGCCAGCAGCCACAGCGCCCACAACCAGCGATCGGGCAGGCGGGTGAACAGGGGCGCCGCGCACATGCACAGGAACAGATCGCGCAGGAAGCTGATCTGGACGTTGATCGGATTGGGCTGGGTGACGCAGCCGATCCAGTCGAGCGCCTCGCGCACGCTCGCCGGCACGGGGGCGGGCAGGTGGAACAAGGCCGCCGACCCGCTGACCAGCGCGAGCGCGATCAGGTTCCACAGCAGCATCGGCGCCAGCACGGTGCGGGCCTTCACCTGCACGAAAGCGCCGTAACTGCGCTTGGCGGCGGACGGCCCGGAGAGCCAGCCGGAAATCGCGCCGAGCAGCGGCACCGCACTCCGCCCGACCAGCTCGATCAGCACGAAGCGCAGGATGCCCTGCCCGGTCTGGTCGAGCGCGGAAATCTGCTCGGCGGTCAGCCCCGTCCAGGCGTGGACATAGACGATGCCGAGGATGCACAGCACGCGGGCGATCTGGATCGCCTCGCGGGTGGGGACATCCTTGCGTTCGGTCATTCCGTCAGGAGCGGCCGCCCCTTACTGCCCGCGCTTCTTGCGGTGGCTCTCCATGTCGAGCACGGCGTTCTCGGCGCCTTCCGGCAGCAGGCCGAGCCGGCGCGCGACCTCCTGATAGGCCTCGACCTCGCCGCCGAGATCGCGGCGGAAGCGATCCTTGTCGAGCTTCTCGTTGGTGGTCATGTCCCACAGGCGGCAGCCGTCCGGCGAAATCTCGTCGGCGAGGATGACGCGCGAGAAATCGTTCTCCCAGATCCGGCCGAACTCCAGCTTGAAGTCGACCAGACGAATGTTGATGCCGGCGAACAGTCCGGTGAGGAAATCGTTCACGCGGATCGCCATGTCGGCGATGTCGTGCATCTCCTCCTGGCTGGCCCAGCCGAAGCAGGCGATATGCTCGTCGGTGACCATCGGGTCGCCCAGCGCATCATCCTTGTAATAATATTCGATGATCGTGCGGGGCAGCTGCGTGCCCTCCTCGATGCCGAGGCGCTTGGCGAGGCTGCCGGCGACGACGTTGCGCACCACCACCTCGATCGGCACGATCTCCACCTGGCGGATCAGCTGCTCGCGCATGTTGAGGCGGCGGATGAAGTGGGTCGGCACACCGATATTGCCGAGCATCGTGAAGACATGCTCGGAAATGCGGTTGTTGAGCACGCCCTTGCCGTTGATCGTGCCCTTCTTCTGGGCGTTGAAGGCGGTGGCGTCGTCCTTGAAATACTGGATCAGCGTGCCGGGCTCCGGGCCCTCATAGAGAATCTTCGCCTTGCCTTCGTAGATCTGCCGGCGGCGTGCCATGCGCGTGTCCCGTATCCCGAGAAAAAGACTTGCCCCGGCGCGTGAGCGGGAATCCGAGCACGGCCGGGGCTTCGTCGCCCTCTAACGGAACGGGCACGCCTTTTCAATGACGCGCGCGGCCTCGCGAGATGGTCTGCCACGGGGCCTGGTACTGGATGCGGTTGAGCGCGCGGAAGGCGTTGCCGACGCCCCTCGCCGCATTGTCCACCCAGCGGCTGAACGCCTCGTGATGATCGGCCCACAGACGGGCCACGTCCTGATCGATCATGGGAACCTCCTCTTGGCCGGGCGCCTCCGTCCCAGCCCCGTCCAGATGCGCCTTTCCGTTGCGCTCCGCCAACGAAAGGCTGGACGCAGTTGATAAGCGGTGCTTATGATCGCGGCCATGCGCCGCCTGCCGCCTCTCTCCGCCGTCCGGGTGTTCGAGGCGGCGGCGCGCCACGAGAATTTCACTGCCGCCGCCGCCGAACTCGGCATGACGCAGGCGGCGGTTTCCTATCAGGTGAAGTTGCTGGAAGATCGCGTCGGCACGCCCCTGTTCCGTCGCGAGAAGCGCCGCGTGGTGCTGACAGAGGCGGGCCGCCGCGCCGCGGCCCCCGTCTCCCGCGCCTTCGACGCGATCGACGGTGCCTTCGCCGAACTGCGCGCCGAGGACGAGGGGATGCTGACCATCTCGACCTCGCAGACCTTCGCCAACACCTGGCTCGCCTGGAAGATCGGCGGCTTCCAGATGAACCATCCCGAAATGGCGGTGCGGCTGCTGGTCAGCGACAGCCTCGTCGATTTCGCCACCGACGAGGTGGACGTCGCGATCCGTGCCGGGCGCGGGCCGTGGGAGGGGCTGACCACCGACAAGCTGCTCGACATCGATTTCACCCCGATGTGCAGCCCCGCCTTCCTCGCCCGCCATGGCGGCGCGCTGACCCCGGCGGACATGCTGCGCGTTCCGATGATCTCGCCGCAGGATCCATGGTGGCCATGGTGGCTGCGCGAGGCCGGGATCGACGTTCCGGACGGCAGGCTGCGCCCCGGCGTCCGCATGGATTCGCAGGCCAATGAGGGCGCCGCCGCGATGGCCGGGCAGGGGGTGGCGATGCTGACCCCGTTCTTCTGGCGCAACGATCTGATCGAAGGCCGGCTGGTGCGCCTGTCCGACCGGATCTCGACGCGGGGCTACGCCTACTGGCTGGTCGCGCCCGAGCACCGGCGGATGGCGCCCAAGATCAAGCGCTTCCGCGAATGGCTGGTGGACGAGGTGCGAAGGGATTTGGCGGGCGCCTGATCGGTTGCTAGGTGCAACGATTGTGGAAAAGCGCCTCTCCGCCCTGTTCGATCCCTTTCTGATCGCCCTGATCGCCACCGTCACGACGGCGAGCCTGCTGCCCGCGCGCGGAGTCGGCGCGACGATCGCCGGGTGGGCGGCGGACGGGGCGATCCTGCTGCTCTTCTTCCTCCACGGTGCCAAGCTCAGCCGGCAGGCGATCGTCGCGGGCGCGGCCAAGTGGAAGCTGCATCTGGTCGTGCTGGCGACCAGTTTCCTGTTCTACCCGCTGCTCGGCCTCGGCGCCGAACAGGTGGCGCTGCGCATCGCGCCGGCGATGGCGGCGGGGCTGCTCTACCTGTCGCTGCTGCCGTCCACCGTGCAGAGCTCGATCGCCTTCGTCTCGATCGCGGGCGGGGACGTGCCGGCGGCGATCGGCGCGGCGTCGCTGTCCAGCATCGTCGGCATCGTCGCGACGCCGCTGCTCGCGCAGGTGCTGATGGGGGCGGGCGGCACGAGTGCGGAGCAAGCCATCGATTCGATCCTGAAGATCGGCTGCCAGCTTCTGCTGCCCTTCGCGGCCGGGCATTTCGCGCGGCCCTGGATCGGCCCCTATATCGCTCGCCACAAGGCGCTGGTCGGCCGCGTCGATCGCGGGTCGATCCTGTTCCTCGTCTACACGGTGTTCTCGGCCGCCGTGGTGGAGGGGCTGTGGCACCGGACCGACCTGCACGATCTGGTCGCGGCGCTCGCCATCGGCCTCGTCATGCTCGCCATCGTGCTGGCGGTGACCTTGTGGCTGCCGCGCACGCTCGGCTGGGCGCGTGAGGACGAGATCGTCTGGCGCTTCTGCGGTTCCAAGAAGAGCCTCGTCGCGGGCGTGCCGCTCGCCGCCGCGATCTTCCCGGCGCCGCAGGTCGGCATGTTGCTGCTGCCGCTGATGCTGTTCCACCAGGCGCAGCTGATGGTCTGCTCGGTGCTGGCGAAGAAATATGCCGCGGGAGCGGCGCGGGTTTAGGCGGGGGCGGTATGGCGATCGAGACGCACAGCATAGGCTTCATTCCGGAAGGCGAGCGCTACGGCCATCCGCGCCGGCTCTTCACCGTGTGGTTCGGCACCAACCTGTCGATCGTGTGCACGACGGTGGGGATGCTGGGTGTGTTCGCCGGCCTCTCCTTCGGCTGGGCGTTGCTGGCGCTGGTGATCGGCAACGCGATCGGTACGGTGTTCATGGCCGCGCACTCCGCGCAGGGGCCGCATCTCGGCATCCCGCAGATGATCCAGAGCCGCGCGCAGTTCGGCGTGCTCGGCGCGGCGCTGCCGCTACTCGCGGTGGTCGTGACCTACACGCTCTACAACGCGGCCAACGGCGCGGTGGTGGCGCCCGCGCTGGCGGCGACCTTCGGCCTCGGCCCGATCGTGGCGCCCGCCCTGTTCGGGGTAGCCTCGGTGCTGGTGGCGTTCGTCGGCTACGAGCTGATCCACCGGATCGGCGCGGCGATGTCAGTGCTGAGCGGGCTGCTCTTCCTCGCGGTGGTGGCGATCCTGCTCGCGCGCGGTCACATCCCGCCCTCGACCGGCGCCTTCCTGCCTGCCGCCTTCATCGCGACGATGCGGTCACATCCCGCCCTCGACCGGCGCCTTCCTGCCTGCCGCCTTCATCGCGACGATCACGCAGGCGACGGCGTGGGGCCTCACCTACGGGCCTTACGTGGCGGATTATTCGCGCTACCTGCCGTCCACCGTCTCGACCGCGCGGACCTTCTGGGCGACCGCATTGGGCTGCTTCCTCGGATCGACGCTGACGATGGCGCTGGGCGCGTGGCTGGCCTCCTTCTTCGCGGCGATCGCCGCCGATCCCACCATCGCGATCCCGGCCCTGTTCGGAGGGCTGGCGACACCGGCGCGTCTGCTGCTGATCCTTGGCCTGCTGCTCGGCAACGTGATGACGCTCTATTCGGCTTACATGGCCTCGGCCGGCGTGCTGAGCGGCTTCCACCGGCGCGAGACGATCGGCGCCGCCACCAAGCTGATCCTGATGGGTGGGCTGATCGTGATCGCCACCGCCATCGCCGTCGCGACCGCCGCGAATTTCGAGCATGTCTTCGGCGATATGCTCAACATCATGGTCTATCTGCTGGTGCCGTGGAGCGCGATCAACCTCGCGGACTATTACTGGGTCCGCCGTGGCCGCTACGACGTCCCGGCGATGTTCGATCTGGGTGGGCGGTACGGCCGCTTCAACCGCGCGACGCTGGCGATCTACGCGGCGGCGATCCTGATCGAACTGCCCTTCCTGAAAGTCGGTTTCTGGGAAGGGCCGATGGCGAGCTGGATCGGCGCAGACATCGGCTGGCTGCCGGGTCTGGTGTTGCCGGGGCTGCTCTATACGCTGATGGAGCGGCGGAAGTTGACGAAGGCGGCCTGAAACGCGGGTCTCAGGCGTATTTCGTCATCGTGCTGGTGGCGGAGACCAGCGAGGAGGTGAGCTGGCCGATCTGGCTCTCGTCGATCGACTTGCCGTCCTCGCTCAGGCTGACGCTGGTCGCGCCGGCCTTGCGCGCCTCGGCGATCGCCGAGCGAATCTCGGCGGCCGATCCCGAATGGACGTTGATCGCTCCGTTCGATGTGGTGGCCGACACGGCATAACTCATCGCGCTTACTCCTTTGGTCGTAAGAACGGCAGGAGACGGCCGCCATTTAGGACGGCCGCGCACATCGTCCCTCAAACGCTGTCCTTGCTCCGGCCATGTTCCAGATTGAGCGCGACGATCCGGGCGAGCAGCGTCGCGGGGAAGAGCTGGCCGATGACCGATTCGAGATTGGCCAGGCTGCGTGCCAGCGGGTCCACCGGCACGACGTCGCCATAACCGGTGGTCGTGATCGTCGCGAGGCTGAAATAGGTCAGCGCCGCGGTCTGCTCCCCACGACCCGACGGCAGCGGAGAGCCGGTGGTCAGGATGATCGCGCCCGGCCAGTGCGTCAGCAGGGCATTGAACAGGATGGCGAACAGCGCCGCGATGTTGAGGTAGATCAGCACCGCGCCCTGCACGCGGTGCATGTTCACCCGGCCCGGCCCGAAGACGTGGCGCGCGACCAGCGCCGTCACGGCGGTATTGAAGGCCAGGGCCATGATCTCGATCAGATCGTGCTGCAGTGTGTCGCCGGGCGTGAATCCGGCCGAGCGTAATATGGAGAGGCCGAAGATCGGCACGGCTGTGAGCACGACCAGCAGCAACAGCAGCGCGATCTGCAGCCCGCGATGGCGCGTCAGCGCGGCGATGCTCACGGCGGCGAACGTCAGCCGGCACGCATCGAGCAGGATATGGGCGTCCGGATAGCGCGTCCCGAGCGGAATGGCGCCGAACAGGGTCACCGCCTGTATGGCCAGCAGCGCGCTGAGACTCCAGTCGGCCCTGTGGGGCTGCACAGCATGAGACGACATTGCCGACGCTCCTTTTGACGGGGAAATCGCGGATCGGGAAAGAATGGGGCCTTAACGGGCGTGGAACGTCCAACGGGATGGTCCGGCCCCGTTCCCCTTACGCCCCACGCCTGCTAGTCCCTGATTCATGGCCTCGACCGACACTCTCGATCCGACCCCGTTCACCGACTCCCCCTTCGACGAAGCGCTTTCCCAGCGTTACCTCGTCTACGCGCTCTCGACGATCACGGCGCGATCGCTGCCGGACGTGCGCGACGGGTTGAAGCCGGTGCATCGCCGGCTGCTGTGGGCGATGCGGCTGCTGCGGCTCGATCCGGCGTCCGCCTACAAGAAGTGCGCGCGCGTCGTTGGCGACACGATCGGCAAATACCATCCGCATGGCGACCAGTCGGTCTATGATGCGATGGTCCGCCTGGCGCAGACCTTCTCGCTCAGATACCCGCTGGTCGACGGGCAGGGCAATTTCGGCAATGTCGACGGCGATAACGCGGCGGCCTACCGTTATACCGAGGCCCGCCTGACCGCGACCGCCGTCGAACTGATGGCGGGGCTGGACGAGGGCACGGTCGGCTTCAAGCCCACCTACAATGGCGAGGAAGAGGAGCCGGAGGTCTTTCCCGGCCTGTTCCCCAACCTGCTCGCCAACGGCGCATCGGGCATCGCGGTCGGCATGGCGACGTCGATCCCGCCGCACAACGCCGCCGAGCTGATCGACGCCGCCGTCCACCTGATCGACAATCCGCAGGCGCCGACCGTCGATCTGCTCCAGTACGTGCAGGGGCCGGATTTCCCGACCGGCGGCATCGTCGCCGACGGCCCCGCCGCGATTCGCGAGGCCTATGAGACGGGCAGGGGCGCCTTCCGCACTCGCGCGCGCTTCGCCGAGCCGGAGAAGCTGTCGGGCGGCACCTGGCACCTGGTCATCACCGAAATCCCCTACGGCGTGCCCAAGGCCAAGCTGATCGAGCAGATCGCCGGACTGATCACCGAGAAGAAGCTGCCGATCCTCGCCGACGTCCGCGACGAATCGGACGAGGCGATCCGCATCGTGATCGAGCCACGTAGCCGCACGGTGGATGTCGGCACACTGCAGGACAGCCTTTACCGGCTGACCGACCTCGAAATCCGCGTCTCGCTCAACCTCAACGTGCTGGATGCCACCCGCACCCCGCGCGTGATGTCGCTGGCCGAGGCGCTGTCGGCTTACGTGGCGCACCAGATCGAGGTGCTGGTCAACCGGTCGAAGCACCGCCTCGCCAGGATCGAGAACCGGCTGGAGCTGCTCGACGGCTTCCTGATCGCCTATCTCAACCTTGATCGCGTGATCGAGATCATCCGCACCGAGGACGAACCCAAGCCGGTGATGATGGCCGAGTTCGGCCTGACCGACACCCAGGTCGAGGCGATCCTCAACATGCGGTTGCGCTCGCTGCGCCGCCTGGAGGAGATGGAGATCAAGAAGGAGCGGGCCAATCTCGACGAGGAGCGCAAGGGTCTCGCCGCGCTGATCGAAAGCCCCGCCCGCCAGCGCACCCGGTTGAAGAAGGACCTCGCCAAGCTGCGCGAGCGCTATGCGCCTGAGACCGCGATCGGTGCCCGCCGCACGACGGTAGCCGAGGCCGGGCCGGCAAGAGAGATTCCGCTGGAGGCGATGATCGAGCGCGAGCCGATCACCGTGATCCTCTCCCGGCGCGGCTGGATTCGCGCGATGTCCGGCCACCGCGATCTCGCCGCCGCCGATACGCTGAAGTTCAAGGAAGGCGACGGGCCTTTGTTCGCCTTCCACGCGCAGACCACGGATCGGCTGCTGCTGGCGGCGGCGAACGGCCGCGTCTTCACGTTGGCGGCCGACAAGCTGCCGGGCGGGCGCGGCTTCGGCGAGCCGGTGCGGCTGATGGTCGATCTGGAGGGCGAGGGTGCGCCGACGGCGCTGCTGCCGGTGCCGCGCTCGGTGGGCGACGCGCAGGTGCTGGTCGCCAGCTCCGACGGGCGCGGCTTCCTCGCGAAGCTGGGCGACGTCGCGGCGGAAACCCGCAAGGGCAAGCAGGTGATGAACCTGCGCCCCGGCGCCGAGATGAGAATCTTCCGTCCGGTCCCCGCCGGCTCGGATTATGTCGCGGTGGTCGGCGACAACCGCAAGATGGTCGTCTTCCCGGTCGGCGAACTGCCGGAGATGGCGCGCGGATCCGGCGTGCAGCTCCAGCGCTATCGCGACGGCGGCCTGTCGGATGCGATGGCGATTCGGTTCGAAGCGGGAATCAGCTGGGCGATGGGCGGCGAGACGGGCCGTACCCGTACAGAGGCGGATCTGAACCCCTGGCGCACCGCGCGCGGAGCGGGCGGGCGCATGGCCCCGCTCGGCTTTCCGCGCGACAACCGCTTCACACCTTCGTCGAGCGGCGAAACCACTGAAAGCAAGAATTAACCGGCTTTGTCTATCGCTGACATCCATGCGTATGGCCAAGGCGAGCCGGGACAATGGTACGCCGCCCATCAGGAGGGCGGTGCGCGCCCCCTTGCACCCTGTGCCCAGCGCCGCTGAGGAGCCCACCGCCGAGGCGTGGGAGACGATTGCCCGCGTCCGCCAATCCTATCTCGATGCCCTGCCGATCGCGGCCGCGCTGCTGATCGAGGACGAGCAGGGCCAGCTTTCGGTCGGTCACACCAACCGGCGATTCGCCACGCTCGACGCCTCGCGCCCGGCCAGCGCGCCGATGCCGATCGTCGAGAGCCCGGAGATCGTGCGCCGCCTGATCGAATTTTTCGCGCGGCCGGGCGAGGAACTGCGATTCGACTGGCGTGACGGCGATCAGGTCTCCGGCCGCCATTTCCAGGCCTGCATCTCGCCGCTGGCGCAGATGCCCGGTGGCAACGCCCGCTGCCTGCTCACATTGGTCGATCGCACCGTGGAGGTGCAGAATGCCCGCTCGCTGCGCGCCGAGCTGCTGCATGACAGCCTGACGGGCCTCCCCAACCGCACCGCCTTCGCCGAGGCGGTGGACGAGGTGATGGCGGCCGGCGACGGCACCCGCCACGCCGTGCTGCTGGTCGATCTCTCGCGCTTCAGCCGGATCAACGAAAGCCTTGGCGGCGTCGCCGGCGACGAGGTGATCATCACCGTCGCCCGTCGCCTGATCTCCACGTTGCGTGCCGGCGACGTCCTCGCGCGCGTCGGCGGGGACGAGTTCGGCATCCTGCTGCGCCTCGCCAACGGGCCGGACGATGCGCCCGCCGCGGCGCGCCGTATCCAGTCCGTGCTCGCGGCGCCTTTCCGGCTCGCCCGGTTCGAGGTCGGCATCGAATGTGCGATCGGCGTCGCGATGGTCGGCGACGAACAGACCAGCGGCGAGGAGATGGTGCGCAACGCCCAATTCTCGCTGAAGCGCGCCAAGTCGACCGGTCGCGTCGAGGTCCATCATCCGGGTGAGGCCGCCTGCGCGCGCTACAAGCTCGATCTCGAGACCGAGCTGCGCCGCGCCATCGATCAGGGTGATCTGCGCCTCGCCTACCAGCCGATCGTCGATCTCGCGGCGAATCGCCTGACCGGCTTCGAGGCACTGGCCCGCTGGACCCATGCGACGCGCGGCGTGATCGATCCGGGCGAGTTCATCCCGGTCGCCGAGGAAGCGGGCCTGATCGTGCCGCTCGGCCGCTGGGCGCTCGATTCGGCGCTGGCGACACTCGCCAAGTGGGATGCGCTGGCCGGTGCCACCGTGCCGCTGACCATGAACGTCAACGTCTCGGCCATCCAGCTGGCGCGGGACGACGTGCCGGGCGTGATTGCCGCCGCGCTTGCCACCCACGGTATCGACGGATCGCGCCTCACCATCGAGCTGACCGAAAGCGCGATCGTGCAGGATCCGGAGCGCACCACCAAGGCGCTGCAAGCGCTCAAGGCGCTGAACGTCAAGGTGGCGATGGACGATTTCGGCACGGGTTATTCGTCGCTCAGCTATCTGCGTCGCCTGCCGATCGATTCGCTCAAGATCGACCGCAGCTTCGTCTCCGGCATGCTGCAGGATCGCGACAAGGTGGCGATCGTGCGCGCGGTGCTCAGCCTCGCCGACGCACTCGGCAAGACGACCACGGCGGAGGGCGTCGAGACGATCGAACTCAGCCAGACGCTGGCCGCGCTCGGCTGCAGCCACGGGCAGGGATATTTCTACGCGGCGCCGCTCGCCGCCGATGCCGCGCGCGAATATTGGCAGGCGCGGATCTGACGGCCTAGCGGGTCAGGCGCCGCCGGTTGGCGCCGACCTTCCGGCGATAATGGCTGATCGTCTTGCGGGTCGCGCCGAGCGGCGTCATCCCGAGCGGCGCGGTCAGCAGCTGGGTCTGCAACTCCCACGCCGCCTGCACCTTTTCCGACACCATCAGATCGGCCTCCTTCGCGGCGGCGGAGTCACCGGTGGCGACCTTCGCCATGCGCAGGCCGATCACCATCGAGGCTTCCGCCCCCAGTGTCCAGGCATCCATGCCTGCCTTCAGCCATGCGCCATAGAGCTTGCCGTACATGGGTCATCCCGATCGCGAAGGGTTGCCGATCAAACGATCCTCGACGCGAATCGACGCGTGTGCCAGCTATTTATTTTGCGCTGCAGCAACGGCGTCCCGCGCCAGCACATCGATGCGGTCGCGATTCGGGAAGCCTTCCTTCAGCCACTGTTTCTCGACCTGCTGGAGCGTCGCCGCGACAATCGGGCCGGGGATCAGCCCCAATCTGATCAGGTCGCCGCCGGTCAGCGGAAAGCGGGGCGCCTGCCATGCTGCGGCGATTCTCGCCCGATCGGCAAGGCCCATCAGCAACGTCATGTCCGTCGCACTGGCATTGCCGAACGAATAGACCAGCCCCTCCGGCGGCGCGAAGATCGGCCGCGCGGCGAGGACCAGCCGCTTGCGATCGGCGTTGGAGAGCTTGAGCCGCGCGCCGACCTGCTCGGCGATCTTCTCGTCCTCCGGCAGCAGGGCGGCGAGGCGGCGGAGGCCGTCGGGGGCGATGCCGGCCTCTTTCTCGCACGCCACCAGCGCCGCCAGCCGGTCCGCCGCGACGATCTCGGGCAGCACCGGCGCGAAAAGGCCGCCCGCCAGCATCGCCTCGACCGTCGAAACCGGATCGCCCACCGCCAGCAGCTTGAGCAGTTCCGCCGCGATCCGCTCGCGCGAGAGCGCCATCAGATCCTTCGCGCGCGCCACGCAGGCGGCGTAGGATTCTGCGTCCGGCGCGTCCGTCCCGAAGCGGGCGTGGAAGCGGAAGAAGCGCAGGATGCGCAGGTGATCCTCGGCGATACGGGTCAGCGGATCGCCGATGAAGCGCACCCGCCCCTCCGCGAGATCGGCGAGGCCGCCGAAATAATCATGGACCTCGCCGGTCAGCGGATCGGCGGACAGAGCGTTGATCGTAAAGTCGCGCCGCGCGGCATCCTCGCGCCAGTCCTCGGTGAAGGCGACCGTCGCGTGGCGGCCGTCGGTGGAAACGTCACGGCGCAGCGTCGTCACCTCAACGGTCCGCCCGCCGATCACCACCCCGATCGTGCCGTGCGCGAGGCCCGAGGCGGATGACCATGTGGTGAGCCCCGCCGCCTTCGCCCGCGTCTCGGCCTCCTGCGGGGCAAGGCGGGTGGCCACGTCGATATCCTGCGGATCGTGGCCGAGCAGCGTATCGCGCACCCAGCCGCCGATATAGCGCGCGCCGTCCGCGCCGCCGTCCAGCGCCTCGATCAGCCGCTCGAGCGCTTCGCGGTCGGTGCCGTGGGCGGGGACCGGAACCTTCGTCACGCGGCAAGCCGGCGGGTAAGGTTGACGATCATCGCGGCGGTGGCGCCCCAGATCCGGCGATCCTGCCACAGGATCTCGTAGTAACGGCGCATCGCCCCGCGAAACTCGGCTTCCTTGCGCTGCTGGTTGGCGGGGTCCAGCACGAAGGCGAGCGGCACCTCGAAAATGTCGGCGACCTCGAACTCGCGCGGGCGGAGCAGCAGATCGGGCGGCACCACGCCGATGATCGGCACGATCGAGAAGTTGGTCACGGTGCGATAGGGCGCATCGCTCCCCACGATCGTGACCGCATCGCGGGGGATGCCGATCTCCTCGTTGGCTTCGCGCAGCGCCGTGTCGGCCGGATCGATATCGGTCGGGTCGGCGCGGCCGCCGGCGAAGGCGATCTGGCCGGGATGCTTGCGCAGCGCCTCGTTGCGCCTGGTCAGGATCAGGCCGGGTTCCGGCCGGTCGGTGATCGCGACGAGCACGGCCGCCGGCACGATCGGGTCGCTGTCCGGCATGGTCATGTCGCCGGCGAGCGGCGCCGGGATGTGCGCCGTCGCCTCCAGCTGCGCGCGGAGTGTCTCGGCCAGCGTCACCGGGGCGCCGGCTCCAGCGCGAAGAAGGCGCCGTCGCTCCACAGGCCGGTGCGGCCGTCGGGGCCGGGCACCTCGTCCAGCGCGAGATTGGCCAGTTCGTAATAGACCGGCCGCGCGACCAGCGCGTCGAGCCCGCCGCGCACCCGCAGATAGGGATGCTCGCCATGGCCGCGATCCTCGATCACGAGCGGACGATCCGGCCCGGCGATGACGAGATCGCCGACATTGGTGCGGAAGGCGAGGCGGCGGTCCTCGCCCGTGCCCTCGCTCTCCATCTCCACCGCGATGAAGGGCGCGTCCTCCACCGCGATCGAGAGCTTCTCGACCGGCGTCACCAGCACATGCCCGCCATCGGCCTCGCGCCGCAGCACCGTGGAGAACAGCCGCACCAGCGCGGCGCGGCCGATCGGCGAGCCTTCGTGCCACCATTGGCCGTCGGCGGCGATCCGCATCCCGCTGTCGCCGCAATGATCGGGATCCCACTTCTCGACCGGGGGCAGGCGACCGTCGGCGGCCATCTGCGCGATCTCGCTCAGCGACAGGCCGGCGATCGCGTCCGGCGGGGGATTGGTCAGCGGCATGACCATCCCCCTAGGACGATTTGCCCGCCCCTTGGAAGCCTCAGCGTCGCGGGCCGAGCATTCCGGCTGCGGGCAGCGTGCGCCCGTCGTCGAGTCGCGCGAGCAGGCGATGCCGCTCGAACGGGCCGGGCAGGGACCATCCGCCGGTCGCGTCCGCCGCGAAGCCGAACGGGCCGTAATATTCCGGATCGCCGATGAGCACCGCCGGAATCCCGGTGTCGTCGATCGCGGTGAGCGCGCGGCGGAGCATGGTGCGGGCGATCCCCTCACCGCGCCGCTCCGGGCTGACCGCGATCGGGCCGACCAGCCAGAGCGGCGTCGCCGTCCCGTCGTCTTCGACCAGCGAGGCCGGCCAGCTCTGCAGCGATCCGACCAGCGTGCCATGCTCGTCGAACGCGACGCAGCTCGCCTCGGCGGAGAAGTCCATGCCTTCGCGCAGGCGGTAGGCGGTCCGTCGCTGGCGTTCGGCGCCGAAGGCCAGATCGAGCAGCTGCTCGATGCCTGTCAGATCCGCCGGTTCGATCGGGGCAAGATGCGCGCCGTGCGCGCCCGCCGCGATGATGTTCGCCATGCCGTCCACCTATGCCTGTCCTCCATATGGATGATTCGGGAGGCGCGCGCTGTACGGCCAATCGCCCAGAAAAGCGAAATCCTTGCCGTACAGGCCTGTGCCGCCTAGGCGGGACGCCTAGTGCAAGGACATGAAAGCGGCATGACGGACGATCTCCTCCAGCTCCAGGTCTCCAACATCGAGACGATGGTGCTGACCGGCATCTATTCGGAGGAAACCCACCTGCCGCAGCCGCTGCGCGTGTCGGTGACGGTCGATCTGAAGCTGCCGACACGCAAATATGCGCCCGACACGCCGCTGGCCGAATCGAAGAATTATCTCGATCTGAAGCACGCCGTCACGCAGTCGCTACCCGAGGGGCTGCACTTCACGCTGATCGAGGCGGTGGCCGATCACGTCTGCGCCAAGCTCTTCGCGGAGGACGAGCGGGTGCTGCGCGTCGAGGTGACGATCGTGAAGCTCGCGATCAGCGAGAAAGGCGAGGAGATCGGCATCCGCATGGTGAGGAACCGGGCGTGACCCGCCCGCTCGCGCTGGTGACCGGCGGCTGCCGCCGGCTCGGCGCGGCGATCTGCATCGCGCTGGCGGATGCGGGATACGACCTCGCGATCCACAGCAGCCCGGCCTCCGCGCCCGAGGAGGGGCTGAGCGAACGGCTGACCGCGGCGGGGGCCGCCTGGCATCACCTGACCGCGGACCTTTCGGACGCGGCGGCGGTCGAGGCGCTGCTGCCGGCGGTGCACCGGGCGGCCGCGCGCTGGCCCGCGCTGCTCGTCAACAACGCCGCGCGCTTCGACTATGATTCGCCCGAAACGGTGCGCCAGTCCGGCCTGATCGACCATTATGCGGTCAACTGCGCGGCGCCGGTGCTGCTGGCGCGCGC
The DNA here is from genome assembly GCF_029906645.1 of Sphingomonas oryzagri. Lineage (NCBI taxonomy): Bacteria > Pseudomonadati > Pseudomonadota > Alphaproteobacteria > Sphingomonadales > Sphingomonadaceae > Sphingomonas > Sphingomonas oryzagri. Next base: position 2,743,443 of record NZ_JARYGZ010000001.1, on the reverse strand, counting down.
GCTGGCTGCGATCGCTTCGGCCGGGCATCCGGTGGCGATCGTCAACATCCTCGACCAGCGGATCGCCGCACCCAATGCGGACCAGTTCAGCTACACGCTGTCCAAGCTCGCGCTGTCCGAGGCGACGACGATTCTCGCCCGTCAGTTCGCGCCGCACGTCCGCGTCTCGGCGGTCGCGCCGGGGCTGACGCTGCCGACGCCCGATTATGACGCGGCGCGGATGGCCCGCGCGGCGGCGCGGATGCCGCTGGAACTGCTCGCCGATCCGGCCGAGATCGCCGAGGCGGTGGTCTACCTCGCCCGTGCCCGCGCGGTGACCGGGCAGACCCTGTTCGTCGATGGTGGCGCGCACCTGCGCCACTATCCGCGCGATTTCCTGTATCTGGAGAGCGAGGGCGGCGCCTCCTAGCTCGCCGGCCCGTCCGTCCGTCCGCAGGCGCCGAGACCGTCGAGCACCAGCTTGTAATCGGCCTGCGCGGCCGTTGCGTCGTCCGGCGCCTGATCGGCGACCGCATCGGCGGGAAGCTGCGCGGGCAGCGAGCAGGCGAGGCGATACCAGAGCAACGTATCCTTCTGCGGCGCGGCCGCCGCATCGTCGACAATCTCGCCGAGCGAGACCGTCCAGCGCGGATCCTCGCCGGGATGACGCTGGATGTTGAGCGAGACGGGGCGGTTGTCCGCCGTCTTGAGGAAGATCTGGGTCTCGCCCTCGCCCGGAATGCTGCCCGCGACGTGAAAGGCGTGGCCGATGCCCGTCACGACCGGCGGTGCCGACGGGCCGTTCGCCTGCGTCAGGATGGTCCGCAGCCGCTGTTCGAGGTCCGGCGTCCAGGTCAGCTGCGCGGTCTTGGAAACGAGCTGGAGCATCCCCGGCTTGCCGGGCACCGGCCGGGCGAGGAGAATCAGTTTGGCCTTCTTGAGCTTGGGAAGGCGATTCGCGGATGTCATCGGCACGTCGGCGATCCAGGAGACGCTGGCGGGCACGCCACCCTGCCCGGCGATCAGCGCGTTCACGTCACCCTCGATATAGAAGCGCGCGAAACCGGGCGCGACGCCGGCCGCATCGGCATCCTTCAGGTGTACGGTATCGTGCACGGTGACGATCACCGCGATCTGTCCCGCAAATGCGAGATCGGCCAAGTCCGCATATCCGATCTCGGGCGGAGAAGCTGGCGGAGTATTGGATTGCGCCGATGCTGCGCTTGCGAAGAAGAACGCAGCAAGAAGGATTGCCGGGCCGGTCTTCGTTGCAGGTCTCATCGGCTTTCGTCCTTCCTTTCGACAGCATCCGCCGGGATGCGGCATGGTCGATTTTCCTGCCGTCATGCGCGGCCCGATTCAAGGCTTTAGGCGCCCGGAAAACCGGTCGCGGGCCAAACATTACTCAATCGTATATGTAAGGGATGGACATCAAAACGAACGCTGAATAGCATGAAGTGACGGCAAGGGGGGTCAGATGGCCCGCGATGTTTCGCGGGTGGCTGACTTCCGCTGTCATGCCGCAGCCTATTCGCCCCAGCACGGAGTGGCTCTCTTTAATGGCTTACGTCGACCAGAATCAAAGCGGTCAGAAAACGGTCTCAGCGGTCATTTCCGCGATCGTTCTCGGCGCAGTCGGCTACGCGTTCGTCAACGGTCTGGCATACGACGCCTATAAAAAGGTGGCCACCAAGCTGAACGTGATCGACATCAAAACCCCGCCGCCGCCGCCGCCCAAAAAGCCGCCGCCCCCGCCCAAGGAGACCCCGAAGGTCGAATCGCCGCCGATCGTGGCGCCCCCGCCGGTGGTGACCCCGCCGGTCGTGGCTCCGACGATCATCACGGCGCCGAAGGCTCCCCCCGTGATCATCCCGCAGGCGCCGGTCGCCCCCTCGCCGCCGCCGCCGCCGCCCAAGCCCAGTGAGGCCGTGGGTTTGAAGCCACGCGGCAATCCGGGCGATTGGGTCACTTCGGACGATTACCCGCCCGGCGCGCTTCGCAACAACGAGGCTGGCGTCACCGGCTTCAAGTTGGATGTGGGACCGGACGGTCGCGTCACGAACTGCACGGTGACCTCGTCGAGCGGATTCCCCGATCTCGACCAGACCGCCTGCCGCCTGCTGCCGCGCCGAGCGCGCTTCACGCCGGCGAAGGATGCGTCCGGCAACGGCATTGCGAGCACGTATAGCAACAATATGCGCTGGCAGATCCCGAAGGACTAAGCCGGATGCACGGGGGCGCGACGCGCGCCTCCGTCGCCGTTCCCGATAATCGAAAACAGACATTCTGACCAAGGAACCGACGACCATGACGACCCCCACCACCGCCGCCGCCGGCTCCGCCGCAGAACAGTACGGCCTCTGGAACGCCCTCAATCAGGGTGGCGTGATCAGCTGGACCGTGTTCATCCTGCTCGTGGGCTCGCTGTTCATCTCGCTCTTCATCCTGCTTTCCAAGTGGTGGGAGCAGCAGAAGATCATCGGCCAGGCCAAGAAGGTCCGCGCCGGCTTCTGGTCCGCGCCGAACCTGCGTGACGCCGCCACCAAGCTCGAGAAGAACTCGGCCTACCGCCAGATCGTCGACGACGGCCTGCTCGCCGAGGACCAGCACGACAAGCTGAAGGATCCGATCGACCAGCACGAGTGGATCAACAACTCGATCGCCCGCTCGACGGCCTCGATCGGCGCCAAGCTCTCGGGCGGCCTGCCGTTCCTCGCGACGGTCGGCTCGGTCGCTCCGTTCGTCGGTCTGTTCGGTACCGTGGTCGGCATCTACCGCGCGCTGATCGCCATCGGCGCCTCGGGTTCGGCCTCGATCGACAAGGTCGCCGGCCCGGTCGGTGAAGCTCTGATCATGACCGCGCTCGGCCTCGTCACCGCCGTTCCGGCCGTGCTCGCCTACAACTGGCTGCTGCGTCGCAACAAGGTGATCATGGAGGGTCTCGTGGCCTTCGCCAACGACGTCCATGGCTACATGGTGTCGGGTGGCGCGGTGCGTCCGTCCTACGGCCTGACCAAGGCTGCCCAGCCGAAGGTCGCTGCGACCGCCTCGGGCGTGCAGACCACCAAGGCCTGATTTCGGTGAAGGCCGCCGCCGCATCTCCGGATGCGGCGGCGGCCCGAGCGGGCCTCGCCCGCCTCCACCGCAAGTATTAGAATAGGACCGAATTCCGATGGCCATGAGTGTAGGCGGCGAAGGTGGCGATGACACGCCCATCTCGGACATCAACACGACGCCGCTCGTCGACGTCATGCTGGTGCTCCTGATCATCTTCCTGATCACCGTTCCGGTCGTGCTGCAGACCATCCCGCTCAAGCTGCCGACGGTGCGCAACGAGCCGACGGTCACCAAGCCGGAGAACGTCAACCTGTCCGTGAAGGCCGACGCGGCCGGCAACTGTCAGGTCTACTGGGGCATCGAGAAGGTCGACTCCAAGTCGCTGCTCGATCGCGCCGTGAAGAAGCTGAAGTTCGAGATCGACAAGCAGGGCGGCGTCCAGAACGTCACCCCGGATACCCTGCCGGAAGCGCATATCCGCGGCGACCAGAACACGCCGTACAAGTGCATCGGCGGTGTCGTCTCGACGCTGTCGCAGGCGGGCTTCCTCAAGGTCGGCTTCATCTCGCAGCCCGAAACGCCGGGCGGACCGTAATTTCGGCGGCCTGAACAAGATTTTGGAGTAATTGCGATGGCAATGTCTGCAGGCACCGCCGAAGGCGAGCCCATGATGGACATCAACACGACGCCGCTGATCGACGTCATGCTGGTGCTGCTCATCATGTTCATCATCACCATTCCCCCGCAGACCCATGCCGTGAAGCTGGATCTGCCGGTTCCCAACAATGCACCGCCGCCGCCGATCCTTCCGACGAAGAACACGATCTCGACGGACGCGGCCGGCAGCATCTTCTGGAACGGCCAGCCGCTTCCGGCCGGCGAGGCGGGCCTCGTCACTCTTCGTCAGTATCTCGATCTGACGAAGAACATGCCCGACGAGCCGGAACTGCATCTGTTGCCGGATCCGCAAACGCGCTACGATACGATCGACAACATCCTGGCGGTCGTGAAGAAGAGCCAGGTCGGCAAGTTCGGCTTCGAGGGCAACGAGCGCTACGCCAACGCCTTCTGATCCGGGCTTACCCGGTCAAGGAGGATGAACATGGCGATTTCCGTTCGGAGTATCGAACCGTCCCCGCTGATGGAGATCAACACGACGCCGCTCATTGACGTCCTGCTGGTTCTCCTGATCATGTTTATCCTCACGATCCCGATCCAGACACACAAGGTGCCGCTCGACCTCCCGTCGGGCGGCACTCCTGCTATCGAGCACCCCGACAAGAACCTGATCTCGACCGATGCGGCCGGGCACATGTTCTGGAACGGCCAGGCGGTCGCCGATCTCAGGACGCTTCGCCAGTATATCGATCTGTCCGAGACGCAGGCGATGGAGCCGGAGCTTCACCTGAGGCCCGATCCCGCCACGCGCTACGCGATCGTCGACGGCATCATCGCGGTGGTGAAGCAGAGCCAGGTCGGCAAGTTCGCCTTCGAGGGCAACGAGCGATACGCCGGGGTCTTCTGATCGCTGCGGCGCGAATGAGAAGAGGGGGAGCCGATAGCGGCGCACCCCACGTCGTGGACTAGCCCCGGCCGTGATCGATCGCATCGCCATCGCCGGTTATCGTTCGCTGCGCGATGTCGTGCTGCCGCTCGGTCAGCTGACCCTCGTCACCGGCCCCAACGGCAGCGGCAAGTCCAGCCTCTATCGTGGCCTGCGGCTGCTGGCGGATGTCGCGCAGGGCGGGGTGGTGCGCTCGCTTGCCGCCGAGGGTGGTCTCGAATCGACGCTGTGGGCGGGGCCAGAGGCGTTCGGCCGCGCGATGAAGACGGGCGAGCATCCCGTTCAGGGGACGGTCCGCAAGCATCCGGTCCACCTCCGGCTCGGCTTTGCGGGCAACGATCATGGCTATGCGATCGATCTCGGCCTGCCGACGCCCGGAGCCTCGCCGTTCGGGCACGATCCGGAGATCAAGGTGGAGGCGGTGTGGACCGGCGGCCGCCTCGCCAACCGCAATCTCATCGCCGAGCGGCGCGGGCCGATGGTGCGCGTCCGCCGGCAGGACGACGGCACATGGCGCACGTCGTTCGAGCAATTGTCCAGCTTCGACAGCATGATGACGCATTGCGCGGATCCGGTGGACGGGCTGGAACTGCTGACGCTGCGCGAAAGGATGCGTGGCTGGCGCTTCTATGACCAGCTCCGCACCGATCGTGATGCCCCGGCGCGGCGCGCGCAGGTCGGCACCTTCACGCCGGTGCTGGCGGGGGACGGGTCGGATGTTGCCGCCGCCATCCGCACCATCCAGGCGATCGGCGATGGCGGGGCGCTCGACGATACGATCGCCGATGCCTTCGACGGCGCGACGATCGATGGTGGCGCGGAACTGCGGATGCGCCAGCCCGGCCTGTTGCGTCCGCTCGGCGCGGCCGAGCTGTCGGACGGTACGCTGCGCTACATCCTGCTCGCCGCTGCCCTGCTGTCGCCTCGGCCGCCCGAGCTGATGGTGCTGAACGAGCCGGAATCGAGCCTCCACCCGAGCCTTCTCGCGCCGCTCGCCCGGCTTCTCCGTCTTGCCGCGCAGCGTTCGCAGATCGTCGTGGTCTCCCATGCCGAGCGGTTGGTCTCGGCCCTGTCGGATGGCTGGGGAACGGAGACCATTCGCCTCTCGAAAGAGCTTGGCGAGACGGTGGCGGAGGAGGTGGCGGCGCCGGCCTGGGAGTGGCCGGTCCGTTAGCCGGCCATCGCCCGCGTGGCCCAGTCCGATCGCCGGATGGCGTAGACGACATGCGTCACCGGCGCGCCGTTCAGCATCACCGTCTCCGTCCGTCCGGTCAGGCGCCCGCCGATCTTCTCCATCGCGCGGCGCGATCGCAGATTGTCTTCGCCGACCCGAAACAGCGCGGTGTCGACGAAGCGGAAGGCGTGATCGAGCATCAGCCGCTTCATCGCGGCATTGTAACGGCCGCCCCACAGGCGACGCGCCAGGAAGGTCCAGCCGATCTCGACTTCGCCCGGCTCGCACCGCCCCATCGAATAGCGCGAGAAGCCGACGATCGCGCCGCTCGCTTGCTCGATTGCGACGAGCCCGCCCTGATCGGCGAAGGCGCCATCGAGGAAGGTGCGGAACACCGGCTCCTGCCAGCGGTCATGCGCCGGGTGGACCTCCCAGATCTCCCGATCCGACGCCACCGCGAACAGCGCGTCGAAATCGTCGGGCCGGGCGGGCCGGAGCGCGAGCAGGTCGCCGTCGAGCGTCGGCTGGAAATCGAAGGGCATCAGCTCTCCGCGTCGCCGTCGCTCCCGGCCTCGTCCGCCGCCGCGCGCTTGAAATAAGGCTCGACCACGCCCTTCAGCTTGAGCGTCATCGGATTGCCCTTGCGGTCGAGCGAACGGCCGGCGGCGACCTTGATCCAGCCCTCCGACACGCAATATTCCTCGACGTTGTTCTTTTCGACACCGTTGAAGCGGATGCCGACGTCGCGCTGCAGGACGTCCGCGTCGTAGAGCGGCGAGCGCGGGCTGACGGAAAGGCGATCGGGGGGCGTGTCGGTCATGGTCTCGTCCGGTCTGTGGGGCGGAAAGCGCCCGGTTCGGCGGCGCTCTTAGCGGTTCGGGCGGCATAATCCAAATTCCGTGCGGCCGGTGTGTTGAGACCGATTCGCAGCTTGCCCCGCGCCCTTTCAGAACGGGCACCCCGTTGCTATCTCCCGCCCGACTCCTCCGCCCCTGCACAAAGGAATTCCGCCATGACCGCGATCGGACAGGACACGCTCAACACCCGAGACAGTCTGGAGGTCGGCGGCAAGACGATTCACTATTATTCGATCGCCAAGGCGGCCGAGCAGATCGGCGATGTCTCCAGGCTGCCCTTCTCGATGAAGGTGCTGCTGGAGAATCTGCTGCGCTTCGAGGATGGCACCACCGTCACCGTCGAGGACATCAAGGCGATGGTCCAGTGGCTGACCGACAAGACCAGCGAGCGGGAGATCCAGTATCGCCCGGCGCGCGTGCTGATGCAGGATTTCACCGGCGTGCCCTGCGTGGTCGATCTGGCGGCGATGCGCGACGCGATGAACAGCCTTGGCGGCGATGCGCAGAAGATCAACCCGCAGGTGCCGGTGCATCTCGTTATCGACCATTCCGTGATGGTCGACGAGTTCGGCACGCCCAAGGCGTTCGAGGACAATGTCGAACTCGAGTACCAGCGCAATTCCGAGCGCTACGAATTCCTCAAGTGGGGCAGCAAGGCGCTCGATAACTTCAAGGTCGTGCCGCCGGGCACCGGCATCTGCCACCAGGTGAACCTGGAGCATATCGCGCAGGCGGTGTGGACCTCGAAGGACGATGCCGGCGAGACGATCGCGTACCCGGATACCTGCGTTGGCACCGACAGCCATACCACGATGGTCAACGGCCTCGGCGTGCTGGGCTGGGGCGTCGGCGGCATCGAGGCGGAAGCCGCGATGCTCGGCCAGCCCGTCTCGATGCTGATCCCCGAGGTGGTCGGCTTCAAGTTCACCGGCGAGCTGCAGGAAGGCGTGACCGCCACCGATCTGGTGCTCACCGTCACCCATATGCTGCGCAAGAAGGGCGTGGTCGGCCGCTTCGTCGAGTATTTCGGCCCCGGCCTCGCCAGCCTGACGCTCGCCGATCGCGCCACGATGGGCAACATGGCGCCGGAATATGGCGCCACCTGCGGCTTCTTCGGCATCGACGACAAGACGCTCGACTATATGCGCCTGACCGGCCGTGACGAGGATCAGATCGCGCTGACCGAGGCCTATGCCAAGGCGCAGGGCCTGTGGCTCGATCCCGATGCCGAGCCGGTCTTCACCGATACGCTGGAGCTGGACCTCTCGACCGTCCGTCCGTCGCTCGCCGGCCCGAAGCGCCCGCAGGACAAGGTGGTGCTGGAGGAGGTGGACGACACCTTCAATGCGGACCTGTCCGGCGTCTACAAGCATGACGGCTTCAAGCGCGTGCCCGTCGAGGGCAGGAGCCACGATATCGGCGACGGCGACGTGGTGATCGCCGCCATCACGTCGTGCACCAACACGTCGAACCCGTCGGTGCTGGTCGCCGCCGGTCTCGTCGCGCAGAAGGCCAACGCGTTGGGCCTCAAGCCCAAGCCGTGGGTGAAGACCAGCCTCGCGCCCGGTTCGCAGGTCGTCACCGACTATCTGGAGAAGTCCGGCCTGCAGGCCGATCTGGACGCGATCGGCTTCAATCTGGTCGGCTATGGCTGCACCACTTGCATCGGCAACAGCGGCCCGTTGGCCGAGCCGATCAGCAAGGCGATCAACGGCAACGACATCGTCGCGGCGTCGGTGCTGTCGGGCAACCGCAACTTCGAAGGCCGCGTCTCGCCGGACGTGCGCGCCAACTTCCTCGCCTCGCCGCCGCTGGTCGTCGCCTATGCGCTCAAGGGCACGGTGACCGAGGATTTCACCACCACCCCGATCGGCCAGTCGACCGAGGGCAAGGACGTGTTCCTCAAGGACATCTGGCCGACCAACGCCGAAGTCCGCGCGGCGATCGACGCCAATATCGACCGCGACATGTTCACCAGCCGCTACGCGCACGTCTTCACCGGCGACGAGAAGTGGCAGGCGATCAGCGTGACCGGATCGGACACCTACAGCTGGAATCCGAGCAGCACCTACGTTGCCAACCCGCCCTATTTCGAGGGCATGAGCATGACGCCGGCGCCCGTCACCGACATCATCGATGCGCGCCCGCTGGCGATCTTCGCCGACTCGATCACCACCGATCACATCTCGCCGGCCGGTTCGATCAAGGCGGACAGCCCCGGCGGCCGCTACCTCTCCGAGCATCAGGTCTCGAAGGCGGACTTCAACTCCTACGGCTCGCGCCGCGGCAACCATGAAGTGATGATGCGCGGCACCTTCGCCAACATCCGCATCAAGAACGAGATGACGCCCGGCATCGAGGGCGGCGTCACGAAGTACGTTCCGACCGGCGACGTCGAGGCGATCTACGACGCCGCGATGAAATACAAGGCGGAGGGCACCCCGCTCGTCGTGATCGGCGGCAAGGAATATGGCACCGGCTCGTCGCGCGACTGGGCGGCGAAGGGCACCACCCTGCTCGGCGTCCGAGCCGTGATCGTCGAGACCTTCGAGCGCATCCACCGCTCGAACCTGGTCGGCATGGGCGTGCTGCCGCTGCAGTTCGCCGATGGCGTCGACCGCAAGACGCTCAAGCTCGACGGATCGGAAACCTTCACGATCACCGGAGTCGCGGACCTGCGCCCGCGCCAGACCGTGACGGTCGAGCTGACCCGCGCCGATGGCTCCAGGGAGACGTTCGAGACCCGTTGCCGGATCGATACCGTCAACGAGCTGGAATATTTCCTCAACGGCGGCATCCTCCAGTACGTGCTGCGCAAGCTGGCGGCATAAGCCTGCCGGCCATCGCTCGCCGATCGTGGGGCGGGGTGCGGAAGATCTCCGCGCCCCGCCCTTCGCGTATCCGAGGTTGAGCCGCCGGGCCGGGCGGGGCATCCTCCACCCCGCGAGCGGCCAGCGGCATCGCCCGGCCGACTCGCCCAAAAGCGGGAGAGTGGACATGCCGAAGGTGAGCACCTGCCTGTGGTTCGGGACGGATGCGGAGGAGGCGGTGCGCCTCTACGTCTCGCTCGTGCCCGATTCGCGGATCGATCACATCCAGCGCGCCCCGGCCCCCTGGCCGGGCGGCGAGGCGGGCGAGGTGATCATGATCCAGTTCACGCTGGGCGGGCAGGGCTTCCAAGCGCTCAACGGCGGAAAACCCGAAAATTACGGCAATGCCGCATCGATCTCGGTTGATTGCGCCGATCAGGCGGAAGTCGATCGCCTGTGGGCGGCGCTGACTGCCGATGGCGGGCAGGCGATCATGTGCGGCTGGCTGCGCGATCGCTGGGGCGTGCCGTGGCAGATCGTGCCGGAGATCATGCCTCGCCTGCTCGCCGATCCCGATCCGGCGGTGGCGAAGCGCGCCTTCGATGCGATGGTGACGATGGTGAAGCTGGACGTCGCCGCGCTGGAGAAGGCGGCGGCAGGCTGAGATCAGTCCTTGTCGCGGTTGCGCGTGTCGAAGCGTGCCTCGCCGATCCCCTGCGGGTTGGCGCGCACGAAGCGGATGAGCGCGATGCCGCCGCCAATCGTCAGCACCAGCACGAAGCCGAGCAGTACCCAGTCGATCGGCTCCATCCGGAAACCGTAGCTGCGTGCGAGCAGCAGTACCGCGGCGGCGGTGACGATCGCGAAGGCGCCCGTGACGAAGATCACCCCGACGCCGCCCTGCGCCGCGCTGCGGCTCGGCGGCAGGCTGCGCGGCTGGTCGCTCATGCCGGCTGCTCCTCGGCGATCGCTTCGGCCAGCCACGCCGGCACGATCGGCCGCGCTTCGGCATCGCCCAGCTTCACGGCGTGGCCGGCGCGCAGATGCTCGACGCGGACGGGCGCCACCGCCAGGCCGAGATCGGGATACCATGCGCGCGCGGCCTCGCCGGGATCGGCCTCCACCTCGCAGACGACCAGCCGGCGGTTGACCTTCTGCCGCCAGTTCATCCGCGCGGTATTCTCCTGGCCCACATAGCAGCCCTTGGTGAAGCTCACCCCGTGCAGCTCGACGGCATTGGCCTCCAGCCAGAGGGTCTTGTCGGTGCCGAGTTCGTCGATCCCCTCGGGCACGCCATGGCCCAGCCGCCACGTCCGCCAGGCGAGATCGGCGGTCTCGTTGTCGATCGCGGGCGCCAGCCAGCGGCAGCCGAGGCCGGGCAGGCGCGGATCGGCGAACAGCCGGGTTTCCGGCTCCTCGCTCATATCAGGCCGCCAGTGGACGGCCAGCGCCTCGTCGCGCGCGATCGTGATCGGGCGGCGCAGGCGATACATGGTGAGGCGCTTCGCCAGCGCATCGGCCTGCGTCGCCTCGCAATCGACGAGAATATCGGCGTCGTCGGGCCACAGCAGGAAATCCCACTGCGCCTTGCCCTGCGCGGTGAGCAGGGCTGCCCAGACCGGCCGGCCTTCCGCCAGCACGCGCGTGTCGTTGGTGACGAGGCCCTGCAGGAAGCCGGCGACATCCTCGCCGGACAACCGGATCAGGGCACGGGCGGCGAGGCGGGTGGCGGTCATGCAGGGGAGGTGGCGCATCGCCACCGCCCTTTCAAGTCTCGGTACGGGTAAGCCGTGTCGGCGTCAGCGCGCCGCGCGGCGGAATTCGATCGAGCGCAGTTCGCCGACCAGCCGGTTGACGGTGGCGCGGAGCGCCGGGTCGATCGGGTCGTTCGATGCCTTGCCGTGGGCGCCACGGGACAGCATCCGGTCGATCATGGTCATCGCGTAATCGTTACTCATCGCGGCCTCCAAATCTAAAGGCCTTGTCGCCGATGATGGTTAATAACTCTTATCCATGATGCGACGAAGCGAGCCGAACGCGATTTACGCCACCGCGTCGAACTGCAGCTTGGCGAGGCGGGCGTAGAGGCCGGAGCCGGCGAACAGCTCGTCATGGGTGCCCTGCTCGACGATGCGGCCGGCCTCCATCACGACGATGCGATCGGCCGAGCGGACGGTAGCGAGGCGGTGGGCGATCACCATCGTGGTGCGGCCGTTCATCAGCCGCTCCAGCGCGTCCTGCACCAGCCGCTCGCTCTCGGCGTCGAGCGCGGATGTCGCCTCGTCGAGCAGCAGCAGCGGGGCGTCGCGCAGCAGGGCGCGGGCGATGGCGACGCGCTGGCGCTGGCCGCCGGAAAGCCGCGCGCCGCCTTCGCCGAGGAAGGTGTCGAGCCCCTCGGGCAGCGCCTTCAGGAAGCCCGCCGCGTTGGCCGCCTCGGCCGCCGTCCACAATTCCTCGTCGTCCGCGTCCCAGCGGCCGTAGCGCAGGTTGTCGCGGGCGGACGCGCCGAAGATCACCGTGTCCTGCGGCACCATCGCGATGCGGCGGCGGATGTCTGCGGGGTCGGCCTCGGTCAGCGGCACGCCGTCGAGCAGCAGGCGGCCGCCCTGCGGATCGTAGAAGCGCTGGGCGAGCTGGAGCAGGGTCGACTTGCCGGCACCCGAAGGTCCGACCACCGCCACCGTCTGCCCCGGCGGCACGTCGAGCGAGAAACCGGCCAGCGCCGAGACGTCCGGCCGGGTCGGGTACTGGAAGGTGACGTTCTCGAAGCGGAGGTGCCCCAAAGCGAATTCAGGCAGCGCGCGCGGATGGGCGGGGGCACGGATCTCGGCGCGCTCGGACAGCAATTCGCTCAACCGGCTGGCCGCGCCGGCGCCGCGCAGCAGGTCGCCATAGACCTCGGCGAGCGACCCGAAGGAGCCGGCGACGATGAGGCAGATGCCGACGAAGGCGGTGATCGCACCACCCGTCATGCGGCCGCTCGCCACGTCCAGCGTTCCTTCCCACAGGATGAGAATGATCGCTCCGAAGAACAGGCCGATGACCATGGACGTCATGATCGCGCGAACGCGGATGCGGCGCTTGGCGGCCGCGAAGACGGCCTCGGCGGCGGAACGGAAGCGATCAGCCTCGCGTGGTTCCTGATTGAAGGCTTGCACGATCCTCATTGCACCGAGCGTTTCGGTGGCGCGCGCGCCAACCTCGGCGATTCGGTCTTGCGAGCCACGTGACAAGCCGCGCACCTGTCGGCCCATCAGAATGATCGGCAGCAGCACCAGGGGAAGCCCTACCACCATCATCGCCGCCAGTTTCACCGAAAGGGTGAAAAGCGAGGCTATGCCGCCAATCATGGTGAAACTGGAACGGAGCGCGACGGATATGGTCGTTCCGACGACCTGTTCGATCAACGCGGTGTCGGACGTGAGGCGGGAGGCGATTTCGGACGGGCGGTTTTCCTCGAAAAAACGAGGACTCAGCGTGAGGAGATTTTCCTGCACTTCGATGCGCAGATCCGCGACCACGCGCTCGCCCAGCCAGGACACATACCAAAACCGGATAGCCGTCGCCACCGCAAGGACCGCGACCACCACGAGCATCAACTGGAATGATGCGCTGACCGCATGCGGATCGAACCCGCCGTGGAAGCCACGATCGATTACCCGCTTGAACCCCCATGGGATGCCCAGCGTCGCCGCCGAGGATACGCAGAGCGCCACGAACGCGGCGGCGATATGGCCGGGGTAGCGCAGGGCCCGCGCCCATACGAGGCGAAGGTTGCCGAGCTTGCGCTCCTGGGGGTCTGTGGGCGGGGCGGCTTTGACGGGGGCGCGGGCCATGGCGGCGGGTTAGCACCGGCCTCGCCGCCGCTCAATCGCAAGAAAGTTGCGCGCTCGATCGCCCTGACCGAAAGAACTGTGGATAGCGGCGCTCCGGATACCTATTTTGCAAGCGCGAAGGCGCCGCCATGCGTTAGAAGGGCGCAAAGATTTTGCTGCTAGCGTGATCCGCTGGCGCCTGAGGAGATCGAATTGCTGTACGATGCCTATGAACTCCAGCGCTCCTGGCTGTCGGGCGCGAGCCTGATGGCCAACATGGGCGCGGAGTGGCTGCAGAATCCTGCCAATCCGCTCGGGCAGACCGGTTTCGGCCCGATGATCGCCTCCGGCCTCGACGTTTTCGCGCACGCATCGCAGCCGCGCGGCAAGCCGGGCTTCGGCTTCGAGACCGCGAAGGTGGATGGCAAGGACGTCACGGTGTTCGAGGAGATCGTGCTCCGCAAGCCGTTCGGCCAGCTCAAGCGCTTCCGCAAGGACGGCGTCGAGGGACAGCCCAAGCTGTTGATCGTCGCCCCGATGTCCGGCCACTTCGCCACGCTGTTGCGCGGTACGGTGGAGCGGATGCTGCCCGGCCACGACGTCTACATCACCGACTGGCGCGACGCGAAGTACGTGTCGCTGGAAGACGGTCGCTTCGACCTCGACGACTATATCGATTACGTCATCGATTTCCTGGCGCATATCGGGCCGAACACGCATGTGCTGGCGGTCTGCCAGCCGTCGGTGCCGGTCTATGCCGCCACCTGCGTGATGAATGCGGACAAGCATCCCTGCCGCCCGGCGACGCTCACCATGATGGGCGGCCCGATCGACACCCGCAAGGCGCCGACGGCGGTGAACACCGTCGCCACCCAGCGCCCGCTCGCCTGGTTCCAGCAGAACGTGATCGCCACCGTGCCCTTCTTCTATCCGGGCGCGGGGCGGAAGGTGTATCCGGGCTTCCTGCAGCTCACCGGCTTCATGGCGATGAACCTCGGCAACCACCTGATGAGCCACTACAAGATGTTCACGCATCTGGTGCAGGGCGACGAGGAATCGGCCGATTCCACCAAGGCCTTCTACGAGGAATATCGTTCGGTCTGCGACATGACCGAGGAATTCTACATCCAGACGATCGTCGACGTGTTCCAGCAGCACAAGCTGCCCAAGGGCCAGCTGTTGCATCGCGGCCGCAAGGTCGATCCGGGCGCGATCACCGACACCGCGATCCTCGCGGTCGAGGGCGAGCGGGACGACATCTCCGGCGTCGGCCAGACCAAGGCGGCGCTCACAATCTCGAAGAACCTCGCGGATGAGAAGAAGAAGTATCTGCTCGCCGAGAAGGTGGGTCATTACGGCATCTTCAACGGCCGCCGCTGGCGCGAGGTGATCGCGCCCGTGATGGAGAGCTGGATCGTGGAGCATGGCGCCTGAGCGCCCGTTGCGCCTGCTGATCGGCGCGGCGCTAGCCGCGCTCCTCGCCTTGCCCGTGCAGGCGGCGCTGCCCCGCACGCCGCTGGCGTCGCCCAAGCCCCGGATCGTGGGCGACGCGGTGATCGCGCGCGCGGCGACGCTGGCGCAGGCCGGTGACTGCAAGGCGGTGCTCGGCCTGCTCGATCCGGTGGTGGCGGGGCAGGCGGGCGCGGGCACGCCGACCCGCTTCGCCGCCCAGCTGCTGCGTCTGCCGTGCCTCTCCACCGTCGGGCGATCGGCGGAGTCGCCGGCCGTGCTGGCAGAGCTGAAGCAGGTCTCGCCGACCAATCCGGTGGTGCTTGGCTACGAGGTGTTCGCCGATCTCGATGCGGGCCGCTACGCGCAGGCGGCGGACAATCTCGGCGCGATCGCGGACAGCCGATCGAAGGCGCTGGCGCTCATGCCGGGCGATCTCTGGCAGGCGCTGGCGCAGAAGCTCACCATCGCGGGCGATACCCAGCGGCGGGACCGCGTGGCGCTCAGCCTCGCGCTCGCCGACTGGGATCCGGCCGACCAGCCCGAGCTTTCACAATCGGTCGCCGCCGATGGCGTCGGTGCGTTGCTCGACCAGAAGGCCGAGGATGATGCGCGCCAACTGCTCGGCCGGATCGATCGGCCGGCCCTGCTGTGGCAGATGGCGATCGAGCATCGCTACGCCGCGCTCTGGCCGGATATCGAGGCGAAGATCGGCCCCGCCGGCGGACGGGCGATCGACCGCTACGCGCGCACCGCGCTCGATGGATATGCCGCCGCGCCGCAGGATCTGCAGGCGCAGCTCGATGCGGCGCAGGCCTTCCTCGTCCTCGGCCGGTTCGACGACGTGGCGAGCGTCGCGGGTGCGACCGCGATCGCCCCGCACATGAGCGAACCGCAGGTGAGCCTCGTGCTGGCTGACGCGACGGCGCTGGCGGCGGCGGGTGAGCGGGATCGTGCGCTCGACCGGCTGCGCCCCTTCGCCCATACGGACTTCAAGACCAACCCGCAGGCGGCGGGCGCGCTGATCACGCTCGCCGAATTGCTCGATCAGTCGGGCCGGTATGACGAGGAACTGGCGGTGGCGCAGGCGGGTGCGGCGCAATCGGCCTATCTATCGCCCTTCGGTCTCGCGTGGCTGCAACGCAACCGGGTCTGCGCGCTGACCGGCCTTGGTCGCGCCGCCGAGGCGAAGGCGGCGGGTGATGCACTCAAGGCGTCGGCGAAAGACAATCAGGCCGCCGCGATCGAGGGCCTGCTCTGCGCCGGCCGCGACGACGAGGCGGCGGCGATCGCGATCGCCACGCTGGCGACGGGCGAGGGGGCGGATCGTCTCGCCGATCAGTTCCAGCCCGACGGTGCGCTGCTGCCGCATCCCCCGTCGAGGCTGCGCGGACTGTGGGCGCGCCTGCTCGGCCGTGCCGACGTGCGCGCCGCGTTCGATCGTGCGGCGCGGATCATGCCCAGGCCCTACTGGCCCGCATCCACCCCCCGGCCATTGCCCGCGCCGCCGTCCGATGGCACGGGCGATGGCCTGACCACGACCTGAGAGAGAATTATGTCCGTTCCCGTGCGCCTTGCGGCGCGGATCGAGCGCTGGCCCACCGCCGGCGCCTTCGTCATCTCCCGCGGCGCCAAGACCGAGGTGGATGTCGTGGTGGCCACCGTCGCCGAGGGGGAATGGCGCGGGCGCGGCGAGGCGACCGCCATCTATTATCATGGCGAAACCGCCGAGAGCGTGCGCGACCAGATCCTCGAGATGACCGGCGCCATCGCGGAGGGAGCCAGCCGCGCCGACCTGCTCACGCTGATGCCGCGCGGCGCCGCGCGCAACGCGATCGACACCGCCTTGTGGGAGCTGGACGCCAAGCGCTGTGGCATCCCGGTCTGGCGGCTGGCGCAGCTGGAGGAGCCGAAGCCGGTCGTCACCGCCTACACGATCTCGCTGGCCGATCCGGAGGCGATGGAGGCCGCCGCGCGCGCCACCGCCGGCAAATATCCGCTGCTCAAGCTCAAGCTGGCGGGCGAGGGCGATACCGATCGCGTCGCGGCGGTGCGGCGCGGCGCGCCCGAGGCGCGGCTGGTGGTCGACGCCAACGAAGCGTGGACCGGCCGCGACGTGGTCGCTGAGGCCGAGGCGTTGATGCCCTATGGCGTCGAGCTGATCGAGCAGCCGGTGAAGGCCGGCGAGGATCATCTGCTCGACGGGCTGGTCTCGCCGATCCCGCTCTGCGCCGACGAAAGCTGCCAGGATCGCGCCGATCTGGAACGCTGCATCGGCCGCTATCAGGCGGTGAACGTCAAGCTCGACAAGGCCGGCGGGCTGACCGAGTCGCTCGCTCTGTGCCGCGATGCGCGGGCGGCGGGGATGAAGCTGATGGTCGGCTGCATGTTGTCCACCTCGCTCGGCGTCGCCCCCGCCTTTCTTGCCGCGCAGGGGGCGGAGTGGGCCGATCTCGATGGCCCGCTGCTGCTCGCGCGCGATCGGCCCGACGGCTTCCGGTTCGAACGCGGCCGGATGTTCAACGCGCAGGGGACGCTCTGGGGTTAAACTCTCCCCTCCCTGAAAGGGAGGGGGCGGGGGTGGGTTCGCCTGGGGCGGGCGCGACCTCGATCCGGAGACGAACCCACCCCTAGCCCCTCCCTTTCAGGGAGGGGGATCCGCCCCGCGTCGGCGCGTGGAAATCGGGCGCCTTGTTCGCGATCCACTTGAGGAAGCGCGCCATCTCCGGGTTTTCCCGCAGCGCATCCAGCGTCGGGTAAAGCCGCGCGAGTTCCTTGTTGTCGGCCGTCGCGTGGATCGCGCGGTGGCAGATCGGGTGGAGCGGCACGGTCTCCCGTCCGCCCCGGCTCTTGGGGATGACGTGGTGCCATTCTACCCGCCGGCCGAGCGGACGGTGGCAGAGCGCGCAACGCTGCTCGTTCAGGCGCCCTTTCCTTCCGCATAGGGCATGATCAGCGTCCCGTCGGGCGCGGCGGTGTAGGTCGTCTGGGTGGGGTAGGCGAGGCCGATGCCCTCGGCGGCGAAGCGCTCCATGATCCGCACCATGATCCGGTCGCGCACCGCGTGCGTCGCCGGCCAGTCGTTGCCCGGCGTATCGAACTGGAAGGCGAAATCGAGCGAGCTTGCGCCGAAATCGTCGAAGCTGGCGCGCGCCACCTTCACGTCCTCCGCCTCGCCCAGCTCACGCAGGATGGCGGGGATGCGCGCCAGCGTATCGGGCTTGGTCTCGTACGTGACGCTCAGCGTGAAGGCGATGCGGATGTGGTCGCGGCCCGACACGTTGAGGATCTCGTTGTCGGTCAGCTTCTTGTTCGAGATGACGCGCAACTCGCCGGTGAAGGCGCGGATGCGGGTGGATTTCAGGCCGATCGCCACCACCGTGCCGCTGCTCGATCCGTAGGAGATGTTGTCGCCGACGCGGAACGGCCGGTCGAACAGGATGGAGAGTCCCGCGAAGAGGTCCGCGAAGATGCCCTGCGCCGCCAGACCGATGGCGATGCCGCCGATGCCGAGGCCGGCGATCAATCCCGCGACGTTGACGCCGAGATTGCCCAGCACCAGCACCAGCGCGACGGCGAACAGCGTGAAGGTGATGAGGAAGCGGATGATTCCCATCGCCGATCCGAGCGAACTGACGTGGTCGGCATCGCCCAGCCCGGCGCGATGCTCGATGAAGCCCAGCGCCAGCTCGCGCGCCCATACCGCCGCCTGGAAGGTGAGGCCGATGGTGAACAGGAAGCCGATCGTCTTGTCGAGCAGCGGCGGCGCGTCGGCATAGCCATCCACCAGCCGCGCCGCGACGATGACGAGGAACCAGAAGCTCGTCTTGACCGCCATCCGGCCGATGATGGTGCGCCAGCCGACCAGCGCCTCCTTCTCCCGGCAGAGCCGCTGGAGGAATTTCTGCGCGGCGAGCAGCACGGCGACGATCGCGACGCCGATCGCCAGCGCGATGACGATGCGCAGCGAATTGGCCTGCAGCCAGGTGGCGGTTTCGGTCACCAGCGCCTGGCCCTGGCCGGCGAGATCCTGCGGAGGGGTGAAAACGTGGTCGGGAACGCTGACCTTGGCGTTGGCCATCAAGCTGCCTTTCGCTTGCGGGTCTTGGACATGCCCGTCTCGGACAGGGCATCGAGGAAGGCGATCAGCCCTCGCTCGGCGGGATCGAGCCACCGGGTGGCTCGCGGCAGCCTTACCGGCGCCTGGCCCTTGAGGCCACCCGCCTTGGCCAGATCGCACAGGGCCGGATGGACGTAGGATTTGCGGCTGATCGCCGGCGTGTTGCCCAGCGCTGCGGCCACCGGTTCCAGCATCGCCTTGATGCCGATGCCGTTGGTGCTCGCTTCCACGATCGCGCGATAGGCGATCACGCTCGCCGCCCAGGTGCGGAAATGCTTGGCGGTGAACTCGCCGCCGGTTGCCTCGCGGATGTAATCGTTGACGTCGGTGGAGGTGACGGCGCGGCGTTCGCCCTCGCCGTCGAGATACTGGAAGAGCTGCTGGCCGGGCAGATCCTGGCAGCGCTTGACGATGGTGGAGAGGCGCCGATCCTCGATCGTCAGTTCCTGCATCTTGCCGGACTTGCCCTTGTAGCAGAGCCTGAGCTTCGCCCCGCGCACGGCGGCGTGGCGGGTGCGCAAGGTCGTGGCACCAAACGAGCCGTTCTCCCTGGCGTATGTCTCGTTGCCGACGCGGACGTGGCCGAGATCGAGCAGCCGCACCACGGCGGCGACGGCGGTGCGCTTGTCGAGCTTGCGGTGCGCGAGGTCGCTTTCCACCTGCCGGCGGATCAGCGGCAGCATCCGGCCGAAATCGGCGCAGCCGGCATATTTCTCCGCCTCCTGCCGCGCGCGAAAATCGGGGTGGTAGCGATATTGCTTGCGGCCCTTGTCGTCATAGCCGATCGCCTGGATGTGGCCATCCGCCGAGGGGCAGAACCAGCAGTCGCGATAGGCCGGCGGCATGCCGACCGCGTTCAGCCGGTCGATCTCGTCGCGATCGGTGATGCGGTCGCCGTGCGCGTCGGTATAGGCCCAGCCCCGGCCGGACTTGCGGCGGGTGATGCCGGGCAGATCGTCATCGACGTATGTGAGCTTGGGATTCGCCATGCCCGGCCAACGCGACGGCGCGTGGCGGGGTTCCGAAAGCCCTTCTACCCGTTCGCACTGAGCGAAGTCGAAGTGCGTGCAGCAGGCGCGGCGCTTGCGGCCTGTCCTTCGACAGGCTCAGGACGAACGGTGTGGCTCTTCCAGCGTTTGAGCAGCCACTTTTGCGCGGGCCGCTCCACCCCATGATACAGCACGGCCGAGGCCGCCAGCACCAGCAGCAGATAGAATCCGATCACCCACGGCGCGGCATCGTGCTCGTCCTTCACCAGCACCAGCTTCACCGCGAAGAAGAGCAGAAAGTGCGACAGGTAGGTTGCGTAGCTGATCTCGCCGAGCCAGTGGATCGCGCGGCCCGAAAGCGGATGCCGCGACCGTTCCGCACCAAGCGCGAGGGCCAGCAGCAACGTCGCCGAGGCGAAGGGGAAGGCGATCGTCTCCGGCGCGCCGAACGCCCAGGCGGCGAGCGCCGCGACGCCTGCGATCGCGCAGCCGATCCCGGCGCGCGCATCGCCTCGCCAGCGCTTCCACAGCGCGCAGACCATCGTCCCGCAGGCGAACTCGGTAAGGCAGCGCAGCAGGCCGAAGCGGGGGATGTCGGCGCCGAGCGTGGGATTGCCGGTCGCGTGCAGGATCGCGAACAGCACGAGCAGCGGTACCAGCGCCGCGCTCGCCAGCGCCGCGGTCGGCGGGCGGCGCGCCGGCACCGCCAGCGCCGCGATCGGCAGCAGCAGATAGCCGGCCCATTCGCAACTGATCGACCAGGCCGGGTCGTTCCAGCTGAGCTTATGGGTGAAGCCCCAATTCTGCACCAGCGCGACGTGGAGCGGCAATTCGGCGAACGGGAAGTTCCACGCCGGCCGCCCCGTCACGACCAGCAGCGCCGCCAGCGCCAGCGCGAACAGCAGCATCGCGGCGTGCAGCGGCCAGATCCGCGCGACGCGCCGCACGAGGAAATCCGCCGCCGCGCGGCGGCCCTGCAGCCGCTCGCCATAGTTCAGCCAGATCACGAAGCCCGAGAGCAGGAAGAACACGTCCACCGCCAGATAGCCCTTGGCGAGGACATGGATCACCGGCAGCGGCAGCCAGCCGAGGCAGGCCAGCCGGATATGATAGAGCACCACCGCCCAGGCGAAGAGGCCGCGGATCGAGGTGAGCGGCCGCAGTTCCGGCCGGTTCACGCGGGAACCGCCTGCATCGTCTGCGCGGTCTGCCCCATCGGCGGCTTCGCCTTCAGCGGGCGGGTGCGCCTGACGTAGCTGTCCAGCCCGATCTCGCAGGCGATCATCATGTAGACGAAGGGCTGGAAGGCGATGCCGATGAACAGCGAGCCGACCAGATAGATGATGTGCCCGTGCTGGAGCGCGGTCGCCAGTGGGGCGATCCACTGCTCGTCGTCGGCCGTCGCCTTGCGGAAGCGCCGCCGCAGCATTTCCAGCCGGATCAGGCTGCCGAGATGGAGCGCCGCCCACATGAAGAAGCCCGGAAAGCCCTGCTCGCCCAGCATCTCGAAATAAGCGGAGTGGAAGGCGCGTGCCTTGTCATATTCGACCTGGTTGTTGATCGGCTGGCCGCGCGCATCCTTCAGCTCGATCTTGATGTGATTGCCCAGATAGGCGTTGAAGCCGCCGCCCGCCGGATGATCCTGCACGTAATTCCACGTCCAGCCCCACACCGCGACGCGGGTCGAGGCCGATTCGTCGGCCTGATAGCCCTGGATGGTGTGCATCCGCTGGGTGTAGCTCGCCGGCAGGAAGGGGATCGCCACCATCACCGCCAGCCCCATGCCGGCGAGATAGAGGAAGCGTCGGTTCGAATCGCGCAGCCCCAGCAGCGCGACGAGGCCGATGCAGATCAGGCCGGTGCGCGTGACGGTGCCGATCGGGATCAGAAGGCAGGCGAACACCAGAGCGATCGAATAGAGCCGCACCTTCCAGTCGCGCGGGAAGACGGTGCCGTATTTGGCGAGGAACAGGATGGTCGGGATGATCGCGATCGCCACCGTCGAGATGGTCGAACCCTCGTAGAGGCCGCTGTTATCGGACAGGCCGAGGTTCAGCGTGCCGTATCCGCCGCCGCCGATCATCGTCTTGATCCCGCCCGTCACGATGATCGACGAGGCGGATAGCACCATGAACAGCAGCAGCCCTTCGATGCGCAGGCGGGTGCGCAGCGTGAAGGGCAGGAAGATCGCGAAGATCAAGGCCTTCCATACCCAGTCCCACTTCTCCGCCGCCGCGGCGGGAAAGTCGGCGGTGAGCGTGGTATAGCCGCACCAGAGGAGCAGGAGGATCAGCAGCACCTGCCGCCCGGCGAGCCGCGTGCCCTTCTTGTCGTCGACGCCCAAGAACCCGCCCAGCGCCAGCACGAAGAAGATCAGCGACACCGGGATCGCATTGAGCATGTAGTAGGACAGCCGCTGCGGCGACACGATGTCGACATAGGCATAGCCGAGCACGAAGATGAAGGGCTTGCGAAAGCCCAGCAGGATCAGCGCGCCGATGAAGCCCACCAGGGCCAGATCATGCATCGGGCTTCTGCCCCCACACGATCTTGCGGTCGCCCCCGTCGTTGTCGAGATCCTTGCGCTTGAACAGCCGCCAGGCGGTGAGCGCCAGCAGCGCGTGGGCGAGCGCGAGCGCGAATGTGTCGATCATCGCCCTGTCACCCTTGCCCGCGCTGCGAAACCTGCCGGACCGGACCTAGCGCGCTCCGGTTGATGTCGCGTTAAACCTGTTCAGGTGCTTGGCCCATCGCGCGACAAGGGTGTATGGGAAAAATCATGGCCGCTCCGATCGTCGCCCTGCTCCTGAGCATCCAGGTGCCCGTGCTGGTGCCCGATGCGCCGCCTGCCGCATCCGTCACAAAGGACGGCAAGGTGCCGCCGGGCATGGCCTATGATCCGATCACCGGTACGACGGTGCCGATCATCGGCTGGAAGGCGCCGCCCCAGAGCCAGCCGGGTTTGCCGCCCGCAGGCACCAAGCTGCGCTACAACCGCATCGGCCAGAAGATCGGCGAGGTGCCGGTACGCCGCTGAGCCGTCGCATAACGGCGTGTTAAGCCTCGCCATGTCATGAGCGTCCGACACGTCCCGCATCGGGACAGGTGGGACTCATGATGCGGATTCTCCACATCCTCGATCACTCGCTGCCTTTGCACAGCGGCTACACCTTCCGCACGCGCGCGATCCTGAAGGCGCAACAGGCGCTGGGGCTGGAAGTGGCCGGCGTCACCGGCGCGCGCCACGTCCGGCAGGCCGATACGCAGGAAGGTGCGTGGGAAGAGCATGACGGGCTGCGCTTCTTCCGGGGCGGGAACACGCCGGAGGGCAGGCCCGTGCTCTCCGAAATCCGCGAGGTCCGCGCCTTCAGCCATGCGATCCTGCAGGCGGCCGAGCAATTCCGGCCGGACGTGCTGCACGCCCATTCGCCGGTGCTCACCGCGCTCGCCGCGCGTGTCGCGGCGAAGCGGCTCGGCCTGCCTCTGGTCTACGAGATCCGGGCCTTCTGGGAGGATGCGGCGGTCGGCAACGGCACCGGCACCGAAGGATCGCTCCGCTACCGCGCGACCAAGGCGCTGGAGACGTGGGCGGTGCGGAAGGCCGATGCCGTCGCGGTGATCTGCGAGGGCTTGCGCGGTGATCTGATCGCGCGCGGCATATCGGCGGACAAGATCATGGTGTCTCCCAACGGCGTCGATCTCGGCCTGTTTGGCGATCCGCCGCCGCCCGACGAGACTTTGCGCTCGAAACTGGGCCTCGCCGGTGCCGAGGTCGTCGGCTTCATCGGCTCTTTCTACGATTATGAGGGCATCGACGATCTGATCGCGGCGATGCCGGCGCTGGTCGCGGCGCGCCCGCAGGCGCACCTGTTGCTGGTCGGCGGCGGCCCCCGCGCCGATGCGCTGAAGGCGCAGGCGGAGGCGTCTACGGTCGCCGACCGCATCCACTTCGTCGGCCGCGTGCCGCATTCGGAGGTGGAGCGCTATTACAGCCTGATCGACATACTCTGCTATCCGCGCAAGAAGATGCGGCTGACCGATCTGGTGACGCCGCTGAAGCCGCTGGAGGCGATGGCGCAGCGCCGCCTCGTCGCCGCATCGGACATCGGCGGTCATCGCGAGCTGATCCGCGACGGTGAGACGGGCACGCTGTTCGCGCCGGACGATCCGGCCGCGATCGCCACCGCCCTGGCAGGGCTGTTCGCCGATCGCGCGCAGTGGGAAGGGCGCCGCGAAGCCGGCCGCCGCTTCGTCGAGGAGGAGCGGGACTGGGCATCGAACGCGAAACGTTATCTTCCTGTTTACCAAAGAGTGGCACGGAAAAGCACGGTTTCCGCTATTATGGTTCCTGCGGGAGCCTGAGAGGCACGGACGTAAGGGCATGACGACGCAGATCCTTCGCACGATCGACCGCTGGCGGTTCGAGACTCCGCTCGCCGTGGGCCTGGGTGCCGCGGCGGGTTTCGTGGCGCTTTCCGCACCGGCGCAGCTCTTCGCACAGGTGCCGGTGGCGGGTGACATGGGCACCGCCGGCCGCGCCATCGTCGCGGTGTTGCTCGCGGCCGTCGCGGGCGGCGCGGGCTATATCGCGATGCGCAAGCCGGTGAAACCGGAGCCGGAGCCGGTCGACCCCTTCGCCGACATGCCCGAGGAGGAACGCCCGTCGGGGATGCCGGCCGAGCGCTTCGCCCGCTTCCGCCGCGCCGATGCGCATCCGGATGCGCCGCCGCGCGAGCCGATCCACGCCAGCCGCGATCTCGGCGAGCCGTTCATGGATGTTGCCGCCGCCGCGCCGGGCGCCAAGCCGGAGGCCGATGCCGACGAGCAATGGTGGCCGGACAGCACGATTCCCGACGGCGACTATGTCGAACTGCCCGAAGACGTCGTGGTCCAGCCGGAGCCGGTCACAGCCGAAGCGTCTGTCGCCGAACCCGAAGTCGTGGCGGTCGAGCCGGCGCCGGTGGCTGTCGTTGCCGAGACTGTCGCTGCCGAAGCGCCGGTCGCCTCGCGCCCCGGCCACACCAGCATCTCCGCGATGATGGAGCGTCTCTCCGCCGGGCTGGAGCGCCGCGCCACCGTGCCGCCGCGCGATCCAGGTCCGGCGCTCCGCAACGCGCTGGCCGAACTCAACCGGCTCGCCGAGCGACGCGACTGATTTCCTCGACCGCGTCGTCGATGGTCAGCGCCTCGATCGCGACGATCACCGTCTCGCCCTCCAGCCGACCGGTCACCTGAAGGTCGGCGACGAAGCCGCGCGGGATCGGCAGGTCGGCCTCGGGCAAGGTCGCTGCCATTTGCGCGGCCCGCGCGGCCGCATCCTCCCCTTCGAGCCGGATCGCGATGCGATGGCGCGCGCCATCGAACAGGCCGCTCGCCCAGGCGCGGCTGGTCGCGGCGACCGTCACGAACGGCCCGGCATGGGGCAGGAGCGCGGCGAGCAGGGCATCGCGCGGG
The DNA here is from genome assembly GCF_029906645.1 of Sphingomonas oryzagri. Classification (NCBI taxonomy): domain Bacteria; kingdom Pseudomonadati; phylum Pseudomonadota; class Alphaproteobacteria; order Sphingomonadales; family Sphingomonadaceae; genus Sphingomonas; species Sphingomonas oryzagri. The sequence goes on along the minus strand of NZ_JARYGZ010000001.1, from coordinate 2,718,175 downwards.
CGGGTTGCGAACATATGGGTCATCGGGCCATCTCCTCCTGGGCGTCGAGCCATGCGTGGATGCGGCGTTCGGTCGCGATGCGCGGCTCGCGGCCGTTGCGCAGATCGTGGACGAAGCGCGGATCGCCCACGACGCAGCGCCCGAAGGTCGACGGGCTGGTCCCCGTCAGCCGCAAATGGCGCTGGATTCGCGTGAGCAAATGCCTGGGCTGCATGGAAAATCCGGCCTCCTCCGGCGACTCGACGAACGCTGCTTTGATCTTGTTTTGTTCTTTAAATCCTACTTGTCTAGGATTTTTCCTATCGGTATGCTCGTCTCATGGTCGAAGACGTGCCTCCGGACGATCCGCGTGCGGTGCTCGATCGCCTGATCCGCGAACGGGGGGAGGATTGCGCCTCGCTCTCCCGGCTGATCGGCCGCAATCCGGCCTATGTGCAGCAGTTCATCCGGCGCGGCTCTCCGCGTCGCCTGGCGGAGCCCGACCGGGCGCGGCTGGCCCGCTATTTCGGCGTGCCAGAGACATGGCTGGGGGCGCAGGCGCGACAGATGCCCGACCGGCCGGCGCTGCTCACCGTGCCGGTGCTCGATACCGCCGCGTCAGCCGGTCCGGGCGCGTTCGGTGACGACCGGCGGTCGGCGGCGGGCCTCGGCTTCTCGGAAGGCTGGCTCCGGCGCCTGCGCCGCCATGGCGGGACCGACGGGCTGTCGGTGATCGGCGTGCGCGGCGATTCGATGGTCCCGACATTGGCCGATGGCGACGAGATCCTCGTCGACGAGACCGACCGCGAACGGCTGCGCGACGGCATCTACGTGCTGCGCGTCGATGGCGCGCTGATGGTCAAGCGGCTGGTGCGGGAGGGCGACGGCTTCGCGGTGAGGAGCGACAATCCGCGCGCCGATCCGGTCGATCTGGCGGGCGGCGTCGATGTGGTCGGCCGGGTGCTCTGGGCGGGCCGGCGGCTTTAGCGGCCGGCGCGCGACCGGTCCCTGAGCCACAGCGCCACCGACACGGCGACGCCAACGGCCAGTCCTACGAGCAGCCCGATGCTCGGCTGGCCCATCAGCCCCCCGCCGATCGTGCCGACGAGGATGGCGACGGCGAGGATGAAGCCGCCTGCGCGCGGTGCGGGACGATCTGCCATGCCGGGCGTCTGCCATGCCGCGCGGTTCCGCGCCAGCCCCTCATGGTACCCGCCATGTTTACCCTTTCCCTTGGCAGCCGCCTTAACGGGCCGGGGGGTAGGAGCGTGCCCGGTCCAGGGTGGAGGTTGCGTGCTCGAATCCATGCATTTCGTGATCGATCGCGAAGCCTATGATGGCGCCGAGCAACTCATCGCGAGCTGCGGCGAGGCCGCACTGGCCGAGGCCGCCGCGCGCGCCGAGCGCAGCCGCGATCTCGGCAACCATATCCATTACACCCGCTGGTGCCGGGTCGGCCGCGTGATCCTGCTGCTCGGCGATCCCGAGAGCGCGGGCACGCTGCACTAAGCCGAAAGGCCAGCTTCGCGCGCTTATCCGCGCTGGCATCGGACTCCGGCCCGCGCTAGGGTCCGGCCATGTTGCCTGCCGCCTCGCGGACCCGCGCCTCGCGCGCCTGTGCCGCGATCGTTCTTCTTGCCTGCCCCGTTGCGGCCCGCGGACAGGATGCGGCGCCCGCCCAGGTGAGCGATCCGGGCGCACTCGATCCCAATTCGCCGATGGCGGCGATGCCCGACATGGGCGTCGACTGGCCCGATCTGGCTCAACCCGATGCGCCGCTCGGCCAGCTTCCGAGCGCACCCGGCGACCTGCCGTTGCTGACCCCGGCGGCGCCCGATCTCGCCCCCAAGAGCAAGGATGCGAAGAAGCAGGCCAAGGTTGCCCAGACCACCGAGGCGACCGGCGAGCGCCGCTACGCGCTCACCATCGATGGCCTGTCGGGCGTGCCCGACGCCGGCGAGATCAAGAGCCGGTTCGACGCGCTCTCCTCGCTCCAGCAGGCGGCCGGGAAGCCGGCCAACGTCGCCCAGATCGATCGCCGCGCGCGCGAGGATTCCGGGCTGTTGCGCGATTTGCTGCGCGCCTACGGCTATTACGATGCGGAGGTGGATGCCCGCGTCGGCAATCTCGCTGCGCCGACGACCAGCGGCGACACCCGCCTCGCCGTGACGATGGCGGTGGAGGTGGGGCCGCTCTATCGCTTCGCCAGCATCGCGCTGAACGGCGTCGCGCAGACCGGGGCGGACAGCGTTGCGCTGGTCCGCGCCTTCGCGGTGCGCAAGGGCGACGCGGTCAATGCCGACAAGGTGACAGCGGGCGTCGCGGCGCTGAAGGCCGCGCTCGGCACCAACGGCTACGCCTTCGCCACCGTTTCCGATCCCGATGTCACCGTCGATCACGCTACGCACGAGGCGACGCTGGCGCTGACGGTCGATCCGGGCGACAAGATGCGCTTCGGCGCCTTCCACATCTCGGGCACCAAGTTCGTGTTCGGTGCCAAGCACGTTCAGCTGCTGTCGCGCCTGCATCCCGGCGACGTCTACGACACCGATCGCATCGAGGATCTGCGCCGCGCGCTGATCCAGACCGGGCTCGTCTCGGTCGCGCAGATCACGCCGGTGCGCACAGCCGATCCGAAGGTGGTCGATCTCGACGTGCATCTGGAGCGCGCGCCTCCGCGCACGATCGCGGGCACGCTGGGCTACGTCCAGGGATCGCGCATCACCGCGGGGCAGCTCGGCTATCTGAGCACGGAGACGGTGAGCACGCTCGGCTACGGCACCGGGCAGGGCGTCACCGCCGAGGTGGACTGGACGCACCGCAACCTGTTCCCGCCCGAAGGCAGCCTGACCCTGCGCGGCCTGCTCGGCACGCAGGAACAGCTCGCCTCCGCGATCTTCCGCCGCAACAACTTCCGCACGCGCGACCAGGCGCTGATCACGCAGTTCACGCTCGATCACCTCAACGTGCCGGCCTTCGCGGCGAAGACCGCCAGCCTCGCCGCCAGCATCGAGCGCCAGACCAACATCATCTGGCAGAAGAAATGGACCTATGCCTATGGCGTCGAGCTGGTCGCGTCGGACGAGCGCGACGAGATCCTGGCGACCGGCGAGCCGCGCCGCGCGACTTACTATGTCGGCGCGATCCCGCTCAGCCTGTCCTACGACGGATCGGACGACCTGCTGAACCCGACGCGCGGCTATCGCCTGTCGGCCCACGTCTCGCCGGAAATCTCGTTCCGCGGCAAGGCGTTCGAATATGTCCGCCTCCAGCTTGACGGATCGGCCTACCAGCCAGTCGGCCGGGTCGTCTTCGCCGAGCGGATCCGGCTCGGCTCGATCCAGGGGGCGAGCGCCGGATCGATCGCGCCGACGCGGCGTTTCTATTCGGGCGGCGGCGGATCGGTGCGCGGCTTCGGATACCAGAAGATCGGCCCGCGCGATCCGAATAACGATCCGGTCGGCGGCGCCAGCGTCGCAGAGTTCGGGCTGGAGGCGCGCATCCGCTTCGGCAATTTCGGCATCGTGCCCTTCCTCGACGGCGGCAATCTCTATTCGGGATCGGTGCCCAAGTTCACCGGCCTGCATTACGGCACCGGCCTTGGCGTGCGCTATTACACCAGCTTCGGGCCGGTCCGCGTCGATGTCGGCACACCGATCAACCGCGAGAAAGGCGACAGCCGCGTCGCCGTCTATGTGTCGCTGGGGCAGGCGTTCTGATGGCGGAGGACACCATCCCCGCCGACACACCCGAGACGCCGCCGTCCGTGCCGGCGAAGCGTGCACGCCTGCACTGGTCGCTGCGGCTGATCGGCGGGATCGTCGGGCTGCTGCTGTTCCTGGCGGCGGCGATCGGTTTCGGGGTGGATACCGACGCCGGCCACCGCTTCATCGTCGATCGTATCGGCGAGATGAAACCGTCGAGCGGGCTTCGCATCCATATCGGCCGCATCGACGGATCGATCTGGCGCCACGCGCAGATCCGCGACCTGCGCCTGTCCGACCCGCAGGGCATCTTCCTCGAGGCTCCGATCGTCGATCTCGACTGGCGGCCGACCCGCTGGCTCGCCAACCGCCTCCACGTCGATCGCCTCGCCTCCGATCTCGTCATCCT